>CAJMOH010000048.1 GCA_905215055.1 uncultured bacterium | reverse complement strand
GAAGATAGAGATGAGGACAGAAAATAGAAGATAGGTAGAGCTAAATCCACCAAAAGGCGGGGAGATTTTTCTCCGCCCGGTTTGAAAACTAGGGGTGAACATAGGCAGTCGCTATCCGGTAGTGTTGGTGGTTAAGAAAGATTAACTATTAAAAATCAACCCGTAAAATGAGTGGAGGCGAAAAAGAAGATGGCTCAAAAAGGGTATAGCAAAGCGGAAGAAGTCAGACGGTCAAATGGTAGGGTGTCCCGGATTTTTCCATAGCGAAAATCAGACGCACGAGCTTTTTGGCTGCATGAGAAATGGCGACGTTGTAGTGCTTGCCTTGGGCCCGTTTCTTGGCAAGATAAGCGGCAAAATTAGTGTCCCAGTGGCAGACATACTTGGTCGCATTGAAAAGTGCATAGCGCAGGTACCTGGAACCGCGCTTTTCCATGTGCGGATAGCAATTTTTAAGCTGGCCGGACTGGTAAGTAGAGGCGACATCCCGGCATAAGCCAGCAGCTTGTCCGGGGAGTCAAAGCGAGAGAAATCGCCCACTTCAGCAAGGATCATGGCAGCCATACGGAAGCCCAATCCGGGGATGGTGGTAATAGGAGAATGAAGTTCATCCATAATGGAATGGATCTGTTCTTCGATTTCCGCGATTTCAGTATCCAGTTCACGGATAAGACGGATAGTATGCTGAAGTTCAAGAGACTTGGCAGGCATCTGGGAACTGATCGAGTTCCTGGCTGCATTGCGGATCGCCAGCGCCATCTCCTGCTTGTAGCGACCTTTGGAAGCTGTTTCCAGAAGGGATTTCAGCCTGGTCAAATGGGTGCTGGCGACCTGCTTGGCACTAGGGAACTCCTCCAGTAAGGCGTAGACCGAGGCAATGTGCAGAGACGGCACCAGCTTTTCCAGCTCAGGAAACAGGATACAGACCAGCCGAGAGACAGAACTTTTCAGCTTTGCCCGCTCTTTTACCTTGTCAAAACGGTATCTGGTTAGTGACTTTAGCTCCTCGTTGTGGTATGCTGTACTCGTGTAGGGTTTGAGGCCCGCATCGGATAACAGCATAGAAGCAATCGTTCGTGCATCCACCCGGTCGGTTTTGGTCTTTCTGAGACTAAGGCTTTTTCGGTAGAGGTTTGTGCGCAAGGGGTTCAGGACATAGGTGGCCAGACCGTTGTCAAGAAGAAACCCGAGAAGGTTGTAGCTGTAATGCCCGGTCGCCTCAAGCCCTACTTTTATTTTGTCCTGCGGGGCGGCACAACTCTGGATTCTCTGCAACAGACAGTGAAACCCATCCATGTTGTTGGGAACCGTGAACACATCTGCCAGGACTTCACCCTCAGAACTGACAATAAAGCAATCGTGTTTGTCTTTCGAGACATCGATACCAACAGAAATCACCATAACAAATCCCTCCAACGGTAAATATGTGATGCTGCATCCACAGTACACCTTACTTTTGTAGCCTTGTTCCACATAAACCGTCTGGCGGTATTTAACTGATCAACAAAATTGCAAGGGGCTGTGGTTGGAACCTTTCTCGAACCATCTTGTGGTAGGGGGCCTACACCAATCCACAGCATCCCTTACAGTGTAGCACAGCCCTTGGAGAGGGGCTCTAATAACTACTACTCTATAATACAAGGAAGCCTACTTCGGAGAGGACACACCCCTGGTGCCGGACGAGCATGGCGACTACACCCGCCCGGTGAATTTTCGCAAGCGTTATTACCGCATTCTGGCAGCAGCTGGCATAGAAAAGAAAGGCTTACACTCGCTCAGACATACCTTTGCCTCCAGCCTGGTAAACGGCATTAAGCAGGAGGACGGCACCATTAAATCCCTAGCGCCACGCCAGGTGGCTGACCTGCTGGGCCACAGCACCAGTCAAATCACCGAGTTGTACTACGTTAAAAAAGACACCTCTCGGCTGAGTGGGATCACCAACGACTTCAATTTGTGAACCATATCGGCAGAGTGAACAAAAAAGATGTCGAAAATTTTGCGCCCGAAAACCAACAAAAAAAGAGAGACGCACCCGATTTCATGCGAAAACAGCCGAAGTCGGGTGCGTTTTGGGTGCTGGAGGGGATGAGAACGGTTGGAAACGGATAAAACCAGGTGAGAAAACCCGGTGTCCGAACCCAAATGAACACCAAAACCATGCAACACATGCAAAAAGAAAACCGGCGAAAACCCAGTGTTTTCGCCGGTTTTGTGGCAGGGGCAGAAGGACTTGGTCTCGGCTGCCGCCTCGGTCGGTTCGCGGCAGAGCGCCACTGGCGCTCGCTCACCCCTCGGCACGCGGTTTTGGAGTGGATGTGGGAAAGCGCACTGGGGGAACGGGGGAGGGGCAGTGTTGCCCGGTTTCCAACGCAAGTCCGGGGGAGGACGGTGCTGGTTTGGTGCTATGGGAAATTTTCCGGGCCAAAACGGGCGAAAAAGAGCGGGAAATCCCCGAAAAAACGTGAAATACTATTGACGAAAACCGACACGGTCCCTATCCTATAATAAAAAAATGTCAGAATTGCTCACGGCGGGACGTCTGCTGCAGACAGTTTCCCCAATTCCATATAATGATTGATGCTTGACAGTCTCCCGAAAGCTCGTTATAATAATAGACGTAAAATTTGAGTGGACTTTTCCGGATTCGGTCATCTTTTTGCCACACAACTGTTCTGTAATAGTTGTGTGGCTTTTTTGTTGCCTGCATCTCGGAAATGTTGACAGAATGGAGGATGATTTTTTATGGAAAACAACTTCTTATCTCTGATCAAGACGCGCCGTAGTGTAAGGGCTTATAAATCAGAGCCTGTCCCTTCCGAGGCGCTGGACGCTGTACTGGAAGCGGGGACTTATGCGCCTACTGGCGGAGGACGTCAATCCCCTACCATCATTGCAATCACAGACCCCAAATACCGGCAGGAAATCGCCAGGTTAAACGCAGAAGTGATGGGGAACAATACAGACCCTTATTATGGCGCGCCTGTCGTGATTTTGGTTCTGGCAGATGGCTCCGCAAACACCTTTGTAGAGGATGGAAGCTGCGTCCTTGAAAATATGATGCTCGCCGCCCATGCTCTTGGGCTGGGAACCGTATGGGTACATCGGGAACGTGAGATTTTCGACAGTGAAAGCGGTAAGGCCCTCCTGCGGGAGTGGAAGCTGCCGGAAACCCTGCGCGGTGTCGGGGCGATTGCATTGGGGTATCCAGCCCAGGAAGCCGGTCAGCCAGCAGCACGCAAACAAAACTATATTGTTCGGATTTAATGTCCTGCTGTCCGGCGCAATTTTTTTGCGCCGGACACTTTGTGGAGAGGAGGGAAAGTATGCAGACCAGTAATAAAATGGCAGTTGCGCCCGTTGGAAAGCTCATTTGGCAAATGTCGATACCGCCGCTGATCTCCATGTTCCTGCAATATTCCTATAACCTGATAGACAGCGCGTTTGTGGCGCGGTTGAGTGAAAATGCGTTGACAGCAGTTTCCCTGTCATTCCCGATCACGACCCTGATGAACGCGGCGTCTATCTGGATTGGTGTTGGCGTGAATGTACTGATTGCGGGGTATCTTGGACAGAAAAAGCAGGATGAAGCAAATACCACCGTCACACACGGATTGTTACTGGCCTTTGGAATAGGTGCTTTGCTCAACCTTCTGTCATTCCTGATTATGAAACCCTACTTTCGGGCATTCACCAATAATGAAGAAATCTATCAGTTGAGCATTGCCTATATGGGCGTATGTTCGTTCATGCAAATCCCCAATATGGTGCATATCGCAATCCAGAAGATGATACAGGCCACCGGGAACATGATTGCTCCCATGTGGTTTCAGATTGCGGGCGTGGTGGTCAATTTTGTATTCGATCCCATCCTGATTTTTGGTATTGGTATTTTCCCGGCTATGGGAATCCGCGGTGCTGCGGTGGCTACTGTTGCGGGCTATTTGTTGTCCATGATTTTGGCGTTTGCTTTGCTGCTGGACAAAAAGCAAAAAGTGCAGATAAAAATCAAAGGCTTTCACTTGCAGAAACAGATGATCCGCCGTATTTTTGCCTTTGGCCTGCCATCTTTTATTATGAACGCCCTCAGTTCGTTTATGGTGACGTTCGTCAATCTGTTTCTGGTGGCGTATTCTGATACGGCGATTGCATTCTTCGGTGCATATTTTAAGGTGCAGCAGTTGATTGTTATGACGGTAAATGGCTTAATCCAGGGTTGTTTGCCAGTCATGCGGTTTAACTACGGCGCAGGGAGCAGCGAACGGCTGCATTCCGCTTTCCGATACGGAACTGCTTTGGTCACCGGCATGATGATACTGGGAACGTTGGCTGTCATCCTTTTTCCGGCGCAGATTTTGGGATTGTTTACGGCATCGGAAGCCATGCGCTCCTTTGGAATATCCGCTATGCGGATTATGGCGACAAGCTATCTGTTTTGCGGTCTTTCTACTATGATTTCCACCTATTTTCAGGCCACAGAAAAAGTAGGTTCCAGCATGGCAATTCAATTATGCAGGCAACTGCTTTTCCTTATTCCATCCCTATGGTGTCTGGACAAATGGTTCCATCTGAACGGAATCTGGCTTGCATTCCCTGTCGCGGAAACTGGCACCTTGCTTGTTGCTCTCATAATGATGGCCTGGTATCACCGTAAAAAATCATAACGTATTCTGCGAAGGAGGAATTATGAACGATACTTTCATGAAAGAAAAGAAAAGCCGGTATTACCGCTGATTTTATCCATGTCCCTGCCTATGGTGTTATCCATGCTGGTCAATTCCCTCTATAACATTGTGGACAGTTTTTTCGTCGCGCAGATCAGCGAGGAGGCTATGACGGCATTATCGTTGGTTTACCCGGTTCAAAATTTTATCAATGCTGCCGGAATTGGATTTGGCGTTGGAATCAACGCAGTGATCGCTTTCCATCTGGGCGCGGGCGATAACAGCAAAGCGGATCAAGCCGCTACACAGGGGCTTGTGTTTGCTATCATTCATGGCGTTGTTATGACAGTCTGCTGTATCGCCATCATGCCGGTTTTCCTGCGGATGTTCACTTCATCCGAAGCGGTCATTGAACTTGGCGTCCGCTATTCTGTCGTTGCGTTCGCCTTTACACTCATTGTTACCGTCAGCATGGCGTTTGAGAAACTGTTCCAGGCAGTAGGAAACATGAAGACAACCATGATCAGCCTGATGTGTGGGTGCATCACAAACATCGTCTTAGACCCCGTTCTGATTTTTGGCTATGGCCCATTCCCGGAAATGGGAATTGAAGGCGCTGCGCTGGCAACCGGCATCGGACAGGCTCTGACACTGGCGATTTACCTTGTAGTCTATCTTTTGCGGCCAATTCGCGTGCATATCCGCAGGCAGTACATTTTGCCCAGCAAAAAGATGGTCATCAAGCTGTATTCTATCGGCATTCCCGCAACCCTGAACCTTGCGCTTCCGTCTCTTTTGATTTCGGCGCTCAATGGGATTTTAGCGGCATATTCCGAAGTGTATATTCTGGTTTTGGGAATCTATTACAAATTGCAGACCTTCATCTATCTGCCGGCGAATGGCATTGTGCAGGGGATGCGCCCCCTGATCGGCTATAACTACGGTGCAGGGGAGCACAAACGAGTCAGCCAGATTTATCAGATTGTTTTGTGCATGAGCGGTATCATTATGGTGCTTGGAACCGCGATATGTCTGCTGATCCCCGGCCAGATGATAGGGCTGTTTACCCACACGGAAGCGACGATCCAGGCCGGGGAAACTGCCTTGCGCATCATCGGGGCCGGATTTATCGTCTCGGCGGTTTCTGTTACTTCTTCCGGCGCATTGGAGGGGCTGGGGAAAGGCACGCCCTCCTTACTGATTTCTCTTTGCCGGTATGTAGTGGTAATCATCCCGGCTGCGTTTTTACTCAGCAGGCTTTTCGGAGCGGTTGGCGTCTGGAATGCGTTTTGGATCACGGAAGTGATCACCGCGGTCGTTTCCCTTGTCATTTACCGCAAGGCAGTCGCAGACCACACAATGGCTGCCCGAAAGCCATGAATGCTTTCTCTGCTCCACTGCGCCGGATGATTCAGTTTTTTCTAAATCGAACGGCTAGATAATAGAGACAGCGAGAAAAGCTGATTCGATAAAATCACACGCCAAAAGTTCGCCATGACGATGTACCACTACGGGAAATCCAAGGGGTACAATGTGACAGCCGGGGGCGGCCTTTTCTAGTTCCCTGATGACGAAAACATCGCCGCCTAAGTAAAAGCAGCTATGCGCTGGGCAACGGCGCAGGACTTATCACCGATGATGATGATGATTTGGCCTTATCGCCCCGAAAAGCACCGCTTCCCGTGCCCATGCGGCCCAGCATCCTGATGAACTTTGACCAGAACGTGGCAGAAAAATGAATGTTTATGCGAAAGCCGGAGCAATCCCGGCCTTTTGTTTACCCAAGGAGCGGGGAGGCCCTCTACGCAAAAATTGAGCCGCATAAAACAAAGAAAAGGCTTCGCAAAACATATTTTGAAAAACGGGGAGGGAAACCTACTGAAAAAATATGAGAAAGACTTACAAGAGAAAACGCCATTGGGGAGAATATTTTCTTCTGTCCAACGACATTCTCGTGCTGGAGTAATTGACGGTTACTTCCCGCCGGGAAAGGCTGGGGGAAAACGGAAGTAAATACAAACTTGCCCCTGTGTGGCCCTGTGTGCGGTTTTGAGAGCTGGGTAACGGACACCAGCGAGGTTCTATACCAGCCCTGTTGGGCCAGTGTGAGTCAGTTTTGAACGAGCAGGGCAAACCCGGCGAACCCAAGAAAGTAGATACCCAGCCCCTCCCCCTAAAGGGGGAGGGTAAACTCGTTCTGGGGAGAAAAAATGAATTCGGCCCCGTGAGGGCCTGTGTGCGGTTTTGGGAGCCAGGTAGAGAAGCAACACCAGCGAAACAGGTTGCCTGCCCTGTTGGAGC
The DNA here is from genome assembly GCA_905215055.1 of uncultured bacterium. Taxonomy (GTDB): domain Bacteria; phylum Bacillota; class Clostridia; order Oscillospirales; family Acutalibacteraceae; genus Acutalibacter. The sequence goes on along the minus strand of CAJMOH010000048.1, from coordinate 13,324 downwards.
CGTGTGAGCCGGTTGTGGGCAAATCCGGGGGCAGCGGTCAACCCCCAGCTGAGAGAAAACTGGTTTTGCCGCCACTCAAGAGAGGTGGATGCGAGAAACTGTGGAAAAGCAGAAAAGAAAAAGCAGACCCAGTTGGGCCTGCAAAGGCAGCGCATTGAAGCACAGGATGACCTCGATGGAAAAGGATGTTTTTCTCCACGCAGAGGACGGGGTTGGGGAGAATCTTGGGCGGCGCACATAAGGCTGGACATAGGCGTGGAATCTTGAAAAATCATTGGGGAGGCAACACCACGGAAATCAAAATAGGAATTTGAAATTCCTTCTTTGAAGGTTAAGAGGAATAGTAAATTTGATAGCACTTTTTATTGAGCCTGGGTGGTTCCCTTCGGCTATATGATCCTAACAGCCCGAGAACTGATGAATCCTTACAATGATTGAGAGGTTCGGTTAATTACTTCATTCTGAATAGACTTAGGCAGACGTACAAAATAGGCGCTGTAGCCGGCCACCCGCACCGTCAGCTCAGGATGCTCTTCGGGATGTACTTGGGCGTCCAGCATCTCTTCCCGGTCCACCACGTTGAACTGGATGTGCTTGCCCCCGTGGGTCAGGTAGGTGCGGATGAGCCCCGCCAGTTTGTTCAGGTCGGCGGAAGTTTTCAGCACGGAGGGATGGAATTTCATGTTGAACAGGGTGCCTTGGTACTGGTCCTGCTGGATGCGCATGGCGCTCTGGAACACGGCCAGAGGTCCCCGCAGGTCCTTGCCGTGGCTGGGGGAGATGGAGGCGTCTGCCAGAATCTCGCCGCCCTTGCGGCCATCCGGGGTGGCCCCGGTCAGGGCGCCGCCGGGCTGGTGGGCGGAGATGGAAATGGCGTTGGGTTTCACTGTTTCGCCGTAGGCGCTGGGATAGCTGCGGCAGGCCTCATTGTGGAGCTGGTACACTTCGTTGACCAGTTCGTCCACCTCGGGGATGTTGTTGCCGTATTTGGGGGCTGCCAGGAAGTCGGCGCGCATTTCATCAAAGCCTTCCCAGTCGGCGTCCAGGGCCTCCATCAGCTGGGCCATGGTGTACTTCTTCTCGTCAAACACCAGCTTCTTGATGGCCATCAAGGAGTCGCCGGCGTTGACGCCGCCCACCGCGCCGATCAGGCCGGCGTTTTCAAAGGCAAAGCGGCGGTTGAACATATCCTTGCCGCAGCGCACGCCGTCGTGCATCAAGGCAGAACGGAACACGTCGGGGAACAGCTCCCGCTCGGCGATCATCTCCACGTTGACCCGCTCGGCGGCCATGCCCATCAGGTATTTGATCTGGGTAAACACAGCCTCTTTCAGCTCTTCAAAAGTTTCCATCTTGGTCACATCGCCGGTTTGGATGCCCACCATCTCGTTGGTGTAGCGGCAGAAGCCGTTGTGCAGGCACAAGTCCATGGCGTGGGGGATGATGAAGAAGCAGGCCACCTGGGTGCGGGTGACGCCGGGGATGTTGCCGTCCACGCAGCCGGTGGCGCAGTAGTTGCGGGCCTGCTCCACCGTGAGGGTGTTGTCTTCGGTGAAGAAGTGGATGTAGCTGTCGTCCCCGATGAAAGCGGGCATCCCCAGGCCGGTGCGCACCACTTCCAGGGCTTTTTCTAGCAGCAGGTCCGGGGTGTTCTTGTGGACCCGCACCGTCAGAGTGTGGTGGGGCAGGTGGGTGTCTTTGGCAGCTTCCAGCAGCAGGTAGGTCAGTTCGTTGGTGGCGTCGGAGCCGTCGGCTTTCTGGCCGCCGATGGTCCAGTTGTACCACTTGGCCATACCAGCGTTCTTAGCCCGGTTGGCTTTGCCGGACACCCGGTTGATCTTCATCACCTTGCACCGCATGACCTCCAGCAGTTCCAGCACCTGGTCGTCGGTGATGAGCCCGGCGTCGATGTCGTGCTTGTAATAGGGGTACATATACTGGTCGAACCGGCCGGCAGTGGAGGTGGGGGAGGGGCACACCATTAGGAAGGTGAACCAGAAGGCCTGCAGCGCCTCCCGGAAAGTTTCCGCAGGCTCATAGGGCACCTTGCGGCAGATGCGGGCCATCTCCAAAAGCTCGGCTTTCCGCTGGGGGTCGGTTTCCTTCCCGGCCATCTTCTCGGCCAGGTCGGCGTACCGGTTTGCAAAGCGCACCCAGGCTTCGAACACCAGGATGACGCCCTCCCAGTAATTGCGCTTTTCGATGCTGTCGATCTCGTAGTACCGCAGCTCCTCCAGGCAGCGCTTGGCCTCTTCAATGATGCCTTTGGCGCCCTTTTGCAGGATCTGCTCATACTCCACGCACACCAAGGAGAATCCGGGGCCCAGGCCGTAGCCGCTCATGGCAAAGCCGCCGCCGGACCCGCCCTTCTTGTCCTTCCAGGGGGGCAGCACCAGCCCGGACTTCATAAAGGGCCACAGCCGGTCGCTTTCGCCCAGGGACTTGCCCATAGCTTCAATCAGGTTGCTGTTCAGGCTGTTTTCGGCAAAGCGCTGGTTCAGGCGGTACAGCTCGGACTCGTCCTCGGGGGAGATGGTGTAGATCTCGCTTTTCAGGCTCTCCACCTCATCAGGTGTCCACACCCCGTATTCGTACTGCATCTCCAGGCCGAAGGGCTTGCTGGCGCCAGAGCCGCACAGCAGGTCATCCTCTTCGATGAAAATGGGGATGTTGTCCAGCACATGGGCGTGGAGCTTGGAGCGCCGCAGGAGCATGGGCTGGCCAGCGGTTTCCTCCAGGGATTGCACCGCCAGGCGGAACTGTTCCACACACAGGGGGTATTTGTTGACGCGCAGGCTTTCTTTCATGCGCTTTACACGTTCGGTCATGGGAGAATACCATCCTTTCCCGGGATTTCTTTGCCTCCATCAAACCACAAAGCGCCCCTTCTGGCAAGGGGATGGGCAAGATTTGGCAGCCAGGCACAAAACAAGGGGGGAAAATTGGGCTGGGTGTATAACTCTTGCAATCTGGCTGGAATTGTGAAATACTTTTTAGTAAGATGATTATGGAAATGCCAGGAGGGACATGGATGGATATTCGGGTGATTAAAGAGGCATTGGGCAGCGCCGCCAGCTTTTACCAAGGGGGCCAGGAGTGCACTTCGTTCCGCAAGGTGCAGCTGTTGGATTGCCAGCAGTCTTTGGAAAGGGAGGTGCTGTATTTGGGCAGCTTGGTCCAGGCAAGGGAGCTTGCCTCCACATGGCAGACGGACCAGGGGAGCATCCTGCTGCTGGCGGAAACTGCGACCGGCCAACTGTATGAACTGCCCCGTGACAGGCTCCCGGGATGTGTCATGCTGTCCAGGCTTTCCATTGCAGCGCTGTACAACCGTATCAGCAGCCTGTTAGAAGCCCCTCAGTTGGACCCAGCCCATGTGTGGAAGCAAGTGCTTTCTCGGCAGCTGGTGTCCTCCGGGGAGATCCGCCAGAGGTTGTTTGGCAAAGAGGAAAACACCTATGTGCAGCTGCTGTTGCTTCAGCAGAAAAACCACATAGCCCTGCCGCCCCAGCTGGAAGAGTGGGCGGCACGTTGGTTCCCGGATGACCTGGTCATTGCTGGGGAAGGGGAGATCGCCGTGGTGCGCCAGCACAAGGAGCAGCTGTTCTACTTTCCTCTTCCAGAGGACATGGAGGAAAAGCTGGAAAAGCTAGGGTGCGTGGCGGGCATTGGCAACGCCACCCGGGATTGCAGTATGCTGCGCACCATTTGCCAGATGATGCGCCATATGCTCCGGTTGCGGGAGCGCCTGGAACGTGAGGACACATTCTGTCTTCTGGACCAGTACCAGGTGATGATCGTCCTGGACTACTGTGTGCAGGAATACGTCCGGCGCAACGGCCACATGGATATCTGCTATTTGGCCCATCCGGCGCTGATCCACCTTGCCCGGTACGACGCCCATCACGGCACTAACCTGCGTCAGGTGCTGTACCACTACCTGGTGTTTGGGGGCAATGTCCAGCGCGCAGCGGCAGCGCTGTATATGCACCGGAATACGGTGATGAACAAACTAAAAAAGATCTCGGAAATGATTTGCTTCGACTTTTCCGACGGCCTGCTGTGCCAGCGGCTGCTGCTCTCCTGTCAGCTGCTGGAGTACGCGGAAAAGGTGCTGAAGCAACGGGTAGATGAAGATAGGAGTGAACCCCATGGAAACGATTGAAAACACCCAAGGCGTCATTTTTAATTTGCAGCATTTCTGCCTTCACGATGGGCCGGGCATCCGCACCAACGTGTTTTTTAAGGGCTGTCCCCTGCGGTGCCGCTGGTGCGCCAACCCGGAGTCCCAGCAGATGCGGCCCCAAATTCTGTGGAATTGGGAAAAATGCACCAGCTGCGGCGCCTGTGTGGCCGCCTGTCCCCAGAGGGCAGTCTCCCAGGATGGGGAGGGAAAAATCCGCACCGATGGCGCTGCCTGTACCGGTTGCGGTGTCTGTGCGGCAGCCTGCCCCCAGAAAGCTAGGGAACTTTCCGGCAGGGTGACTACAGCGGGGGAGGTGCTTCAAGAGGTGATGGAAGACTGCCTGTTCTACGGCGACGACGGGGGCATGACTCTCACCGGGGGAGAGGTGCTCTCCCAGCCGGAGTTTGCCCTGGCGCTGCTGCGTCTTGCCAAAGAGCGGGGGCTGCATACCGCCATAGAGACCAGTGGCTTCGGCTCCTGGGAGGCGTTGGAGAGCCTGGCCCCTTTCTGCGATTTGTTCCTCTATGATTGTAAGCACATCCAGCCGGAGAGGCATTTGCGTTGCACCGGCCAGTCCAATGAGAAGATTTTGGAAAACCTCCGCCGCCTGTCCCAAGCCTTCCCCGAGAAAGAGATCTGGATCCGCACCCCGGTGGTGCCCGGCTGGAACGACAGTGAGGAGAACATGGAGGGCTTGGCAGACTTGGCAAAAGCTACCCCGGGCTGCACCCGCGTGGAGCTGCTTCCCTATCACGACTTGGGGGAGGGCAAGCGCCAGCAGCTGGGGGAGGCTCCCTTCTCCGGCCAGGTGCCTGCGGAAGAACAGATGGAGCGCCTGCGGCAGATTGTCCGCGCTTGCGGCAAAGAGGTCTTTTGATGCGTCCCAGGGGAGGAACCATCCATGAAAAAAGGGAAAAGCTATTCCCTGCGCGTCCGGGTGCTGGCTAGCTGCCTGCTGGCCTCCCTGGTCATCGCGGGAATTTTTATGGTCTACGGGGTGTACAATGTGTTCCGCTACCGGGAGGATTTTCTCAACACCAACCGGTATGTGGCGGATTTTTACGCCTCGGAGTTCCGCGGGGAGATGAATTCCCTGCGAAGTTATGTAAACAGCATTCTGGTCTCTAACGCTCACTACAGCATGCTTTCTCACCCCAATGTGTCGGAGAAAAACCGGGTGTGGGCGGAGTATTACCTGAGCAACACCTTGGCCAGCAAGGCCAGCTCTCTGCAACAGTATGGCTGCCTGTTCTATTATGATAAGGATCGCGACTCCATGCGCAGCCAGTACAGCGATGCTTACTCCTCGGAGGATGTTTACGCCTTGAACGAGGAGCTGAAAGCTTGGCTGCGGGAAAACGCCGGTCAGGCAAGCAGCGCCTTTGTCCCCCTGCAGGGGCGGGTGTGCTACCTTTCGGTGGTGGGCGGGTCCAACAGCTTTACCGGCTATTTTTTAGAGTTGGATCGCTATTTTGCCAGCTCCCTTTCCCAAGAGGAAGGGGAGGCTCAGCTACTGTTCCTGGACAGCAGCGGCCAAGTGATCACTTGGCTCGGGGAGGATTCCCTCCTCGAGGAAATGGAGCTGTTGGAGGATAACTCCTCCTGGGTGGGAGGCCACGACTATGCCCTGGTGCGCTCCACTGTGGAGGAGGGTGTTTTGGAGCTGGCTTTGGTGCGTCCCTTTTGGCAGTTTCTGCGGTTTTGGTGGGACTGGCGGTTCTGGGTGTTCCTAGTGGCCATCCCCCTCATTGGCCTGGGAATGTTTCTGGCGGTGTACCGTTATTTTTCCAAGGTCCTCCTCATCCCAGCGGACCGGCTGGTGGAGCGTGTGAAGTGGATGGAGGAAAAGAGTGCCAAGCCTACCTTGGAGCAAAGCCCCATTGTGGAGTTCCAGGAGATTGAGCAGCGGGTGGACGAGATGGTAGAGCACATCAGCTCTCTGCAGCGGGAGAACTACCTGGCCCAGATGGAGCGGCAGAACGCCTTGGTACAGGCTTACAAGCTGCAAATCCGCCCCCACTTTTATCTGAATTGCCTGAAAACCATGGACGCCCTGCTGGAAACCGGGGATTATTCCCGGCTGCGGCCCTTTATCCTGAGGTTGGCGCAGTATATGCGCTCCCGCTTCCGGGACGTGCTGGACACGGTCACCTTAGAAGAGGAGCTGCAAACCGCCAACAGCTACTACTACCTGATGACCCTGCTGTACAACGAACCCATCCTTTTTCAGGTGGAGGCGGACGAGAGCGTCCGCCAGTGTTTGATCCCTCATTTCTGCGTGCAGATGTTTTTGGAAAACTCCTTCAAGTACGCCCGGAAGAGGGGGAAGATCCTGGCCATTTACACCAAGGCGTTTTTCTTCCAAGAGGAGGGGGAAACCATGGTGCTGTTGCGCATTCGCGACAACGGGGACGGCTACTCGGCTAAGCAGTTGGAAGAGTGGAACAGTGAGGAACCCCACCCTGGCATGACCACCAATCACATCGGCATCAACAACCTGCGCTACCGCATCCGCCTGCTGTTTGGCGAAAAGGGGAAAGTGGTGTTCTACAACAGTCCAGGGGGCGGCGCCGTGACGGAGATCATCCTCCCCGCAAAGGAGGTGGAGTCCAATGAAACTGCTGGCTATTGACGACCAAGAGCCGGTGCTGAAAATGCTCCGCCGGCAGATAGACTGTGAAAAGCTGGGCCTAGAGCTGGTGGACACCGTTTCCAGCGCGGAGGACGCCCGGCAGCTGATGGAGCGCGAGACGTATCAAATTGTCCTGTGCGACATTGAAATGCCTGAGGAGGACGGCATCTCCTTTGCTAAATGGGCCTTGGAGCGCTACCCCTATGTGAAGCTGATTTTCCTCACCTCCCACGCGGACTTCAGCTATGTGCGGGAGGCGGTCTCCCTGCACAGCTTTGACTACCTGCTGCAGCCTGCCAGCCGGGAAGAGCTGGAGGAAGTGATCGAAAAGGCGATGCTCCAGGCGCAGATCGAAGGGGAGAGCCGCCGGTTGATGGAGGACGGCCAGCGCTACCAGCTTCACGAGGTGGAGCTGCTGGATACCGCCTATCTGGCCTATTTAGAGGGGGAGTCCATTGCCGCCGGTGAGGTGCGGGACGCCCTGGCGAAGCGCTGCCCTGGTCTGGGGGAGGACGCTTTGGTGGCTCCCGTGCTGCTGGATCTGTGGAAAACAGGTCCCGCCTTCGATGGGCTGGAGCCGGCCCTGTTCAAATACGGCGTGGAAAACCTGCTGGACGAGCTGCTGGCCCCCGTGAGCCTGCGCTGCTTTTTCGCCCGGGCGGAGAAAACCCGCTACACCGGCTTTTTCTACCAGCCGGAGGGCGCCCCTGTTCTAGGGGATTTCTCCAATGCTTTGGAGAAGGCTCAGCGTTATTTGGAAGATATCTACCGGGTGAAGGCCACCCTTTATTACACGAAATGGACGGCCCTGCCGGACTTGGGCAAGGCCCATCACCAGATGGAGCAGGTCAGGCTTGACAACGTGACGAGAAAGGATCCCGTGGTGCGGGCGGAGGGCTTGCCCGCCAAAGAGTCCGCCCCCATCTCCTTTGACCGGCAGAAGGCCCTTTGGCGTGAGTTGCTGGCCAAGGGGAAGCTCCAGAGCTTTCAAGACAGCATCCAGGAGCTTTTAGACGATGCCGTCCGCCAGCGCGCCTTAACCCGCTGCTCCTTGGCCATGCTTCACCAGGCGTTTAGCGAGGTACTTCTGGCCTACCTGGTGGAACAGGGCTTGAACAGCAGCCTGATCTTCAATGAGGAGATGCCCTACGACAGCTTTATGAACACCTACACCAGCCTTGACTCCTTTGAGGAGATGCTGGCCTATGTGGTGGCAAAACTCAAAAAAGCCGCTGGGGATGACTCGGAGGGCGTAGTGGAGCAGGCCATGCAGTATGTGCGGACCCACATGGAGGAACCCATTGCCGTGGGGGAGCTGGCCGCCCAGGTGGGAGTCAGCCCCGAGCACTTGACCCGCCTGTTCCGTAAGGCCACCGGTTACTCCCTAAAGGAATATTTGATCTGGGAAAAGATCGAAGCCTCCAAAATGCTGCTGGCCACCACTGGCCTCAGCGTCACGGAGATCGCCGGACACGTGGGCTATGGCAATTACAACAACTTCAACAAGATCTTCAAAAAGTATGAGGGCTGTTCCCCGGCGGAGTATCGCAAGTCCCAGCAGGGGGAAAAGTGACAGAATTGAAATCGATTTTTCTGAAATTTGTCAGAAAATGACAAGTAAGGCGTCAAAAAATGAATATTTTTCCCCTCCTTTTTTGACTATAATAGGGGCACAGATTCCAAACGAGGAGGACGAAAAACATGAAGAAATTGTTTAGTTTGCTGTTGGCTTCCGCTTTGCTGGTTTCCAGTCTGGCGGGCTGCGGCGGCCAGAGCGGCAGCTCTTCGGAAAGCGATAGCTCCGCCGCTGGTACAGACAGCAGCGCCACCACTTCCGAGGTTTCCACCAACTCCGAGGATTGGCCCGTGGTCTCCACCCCTGTGGTGCCCACCCAGCCCGTCACCGATGAGAAAATGGTGGAAGATGCCCTGAACGAGTATTTGGTCTCCATTGACGCCGGGGTGCAGTGCGACGTGGTGCCGATCGAGTTCGGCAATTTGTCTACCACCATGACTTTGATGCTCACCTCCAACGATGACCCCATCGATGTATTCAGCTATAACTTTTTCTCCAACCTAACCAGCGTAGTGGCCAACGAGCAGGTCGTTGCTTTGGATGACTACCTCACCCAGTACCCTGACCTGGTGGACGTAATTGGAGAAGCGTATCTTCCGGGCGGCCAGGTGGATGGTGTACAGTATGCGCTGCCAACGGTTGGTTCCTACGGCACTATGTGGACCTATGTGCTTCGCCGGGACATTGCCGAGACCATTGGTGTGGATGACCGTGACGGCGAAATGATTAATATGCAGGAAATGACGGATATTATGCTTCAGGCGAAAGAGGCATATCCAGAACTGATATTTATGCCGATTGCCACAGACGCAAACCAAACCCTTTATGATACCTTGGGAGATTATTCCTTAACTGGAGTTTTAATGAATTGCGGTGTGGATAACACTGATGTGGTTAATTTCTACGAGACAGAAGAGTATGCTACTTATTTGCAGTATGCAAAGCAATGGGAAGAGGCTGGTTTGCTTTTGGATGATCCTCTGAACCAGAATCTTGATAAGTCCTACCTAAAGACTGGCGTAGCTGGTGGTGCTTTGAGCAACGGCTTCAATGTGGAAAATGTCCGGATGGATATGGCAAGCACCTACAACTTTGACGCAGTCGTGTTTGCCCTGAACGACCCCACCGCTACGGTCGGCTCTACTGCCGGTGCAGGTTACTGCATTTCCACTGTTAGTAACAATCCTGATGCTGCTATGAAGCTGCTATACCTAATGTATACTGACGAACAGGTGATGCGCTATTTGGCCCAGGGTATTGAGAATGTCCACTATGTGGTGGATGAGAACGGATGTTCTTGGTATCCTGAGGGGGAAAGTCAGACCTCCCTAGGATGGGGAACCGGCGCTCAATGGTATTTCCCAAATCAAACTCTATGTATTCCTTTCCAAACGGACGATCCCAACTATTATGAAGAAATGATGGAAACCAATGAAACCTGCGAAAAGTCTTTGGCAATTGGTTTCACATTCAATAATGAGCCGGTGTATAATCAGTATACTGCTGTGACCAATGTGGTTGATGAATATGCTAATGCACTGAATTATGCCCAGGTGGATGTGGATGAAATGCTGCCCCAGTTCTTGGAGGAGTTGAAGGCCGCTGGCATTGACGACGTGATTGCCGAGAAGCAGGCCCAGCTGGACGCTTTCCTGGCCAGCGAAGAGTGAGAGTAAGACAAGGAAAAGAACACCAATGCCGCGGGTGCGCCTGCGGCATTGGTATTATAGAGAGGTGTTCCTATGAAATCTACTGCCAAGGCCAGCGTCTCTGTGGGCAAGCGGCTGAAGAAATACCTGCCCCTGTACATTCTGGCCATCCCCAGCATCGTCTACTTGATTATCAACAACTACATGCCCATGTCCGGCCTGATCCTGGCCTTTAAAGATTTCAGCTTTGCCAAGGGCATGTGGGAAAGTCCCTGGAACGGCCTGGGGAATTTCTCCTATCTGTTCGGCTCCAAGTGGGCGGGGATCATGTTTCGCAACACCATTTTGTACAACGTGGCATTCCTAGTGTTGGGTAACATTTTTGCCATTCTGGTGGCTATCCTGCTAAACGAGATTACCAGCAAAAAGGCCCAGCAGGTATATCAAACTGTAATTTTAATTCCCCACCTGATGTCGATGGTCATTGTAGGCTACTTGGTGTTCGCTTTCCTCAGCGGCACTAATGGCTTTGTGAACAAGAGTATCTTAGAGCCTCTGGGCTTTGAGGGCGTCAGCTGGTATACAGAGAAAGGCGCTTGGCCGGTGATTTTAACCATCGTCTATTTGTGGAAGAGCTTTGGTTTCCAGAGCATTGTGTACTTTGCCACCCTGGTGGGGTTTGACCGCTCCCTCTACGAAGCGGCGGTGGTGGACGGTGCCAGCACCTGGCAGCAGATCCGCAAGATCACCTTACCTCTGCTAAAGCCCACGGTGATTATCTTGGTGATTATGTCTCTGGGCCGGATGTTCGCCTCGGACTTTGGCCTGTTCTACCAGGTTCCTCAGGACAGCGGCATGCTCTACGAAACCACCACCACCATTGACACCTTTGTCTACCGTGCCCTGATGCAGGACAACGATGTGGGCCGCTCCCTGGCCGCTGGGTTCCTCCAGTCGGTGCTGGGCTTTGTGGTGGTGCTTATCTCCAACGGCATCGTCCGCAAGGTAGAGGCCGACAGCGCCTTGTTCTAAGAAAGGGGGAATTCATTATGGTAGGCAACAGCAAACTTTTTCGCATTTCCATCAACGTTGTGCTCACGCTGCTGGCTTTGGCCTGCGTGCTGCCCTTTATTCTTCTGGTGATGGCCTCCCTCACCGAGGAGGCCACCCTCACCCAGAACGGCTATTCCTTCTTCCCCCAAAAATTCAGTATGGCGGCCTATAATTACCTGGCCTCTTCCGCCGGGCGCATTTTCAAAGCCTATGGCATGACCATCCTGGTCACCGCCGTGGGCACCACCGCCAACCTGTTCTTGACCATGTTCATGAGCTACCTGCTCTCCAAAAAAGACCTGCCCGGGCGGATGTTCCTTTCCTTCTTCGTGTTCTTCACCATGCTTTTTAACGGCGGCATGGTGCCCTCCTACATCATCTGGACGGGTGTCTTCTCCATCCGGGACACGGTGGCCGCTTTGATCATCCCCAACCTGATGATGAGCGCTTACAACGTGATCCTTATGCGCACCTATTTTACCACCAATGTGCCCCTGGAGATCATCGAGGCCGCCCAGATTGACAGCTGCAGCGAGATCGGCATCCTGTTCCGCATTGCCCTGCCCCTGTCCAAGCCCATGCTGGCCACCATTGCCCTGTTTTCCGGCTTGGCCTATTGGAACGACTGGATCAATGGCTTGTACTACCTGGTGCGCCGCACCGACCTGTACACCATTCAAAACGTGCTCAACACCATGATGTCCAACGCGGAGTTCTTGGCCAACAATTCCAACGTAGCCTCCCTGCAAAACGCCAACTTGAGCGTGCCCACCTCCGGGGTGCGTATGGGCATCGCGGTGATTGCCGTTCTGCCAGTGCTGGTGATCTACCCGTTCTTTCAAAAGTTCTTCGTCAAAGGAATTGTGGTGGGTGGTGTCAAGGGTTGAAGGAGGTCCAGCGAAAGCGGGATTTCTCACAAATTGATCCCGTCAGTCCCAATAATTCTGGGAAAGGAGGGGAAGTTTGCTTTTTATACACTGATTTTTTATATTTTTTTGTGCTGAAACCACAGACTTTTTTTCCACGTGTTGCCAGGGGCTGGGTTTTGTGGTTTGATAAAAGTATGAGAACCTCATGCGAAAGGAGAATTCACATGAACTACACACGAACTTCCCGATACTTGCCGGGGTGCGATGGAACTAAGCTGGCGGTAGACCTGTATCGTCCGGATGTCAAAGGGAAAGTGCCCTTGCTGGTGAAGGCGGGCAACTCCTCTCGCCGGATGATGTTTGAGACAGAGAAGGACGCTGTCCTCCGCTTTTTGGAAGCAGGCTATGCCGTGGCCCTGGTGGAAGTGCGCGGCATTGGCGCTTCCTATGGGGTGTATGATGGTTTCTTCGGTCCCCGGGATGGCAAAGATATGGAGTGCGTCATCAACGCTCTGGCTCAGGAGGACTGGTGCACCGGCAAGGTGGGCACCTACGGCGGTTCCAACCACGGGATGATTCAGGAGATCACTCTGCTGGAGCAGCCAGAGCACCTGTTCGCTGCCGCCCCCTGCGATTGCAGCATGGATTTCTACGACCAGGATTTCCCCAATGGCGTCAGCGCCTTGCCCTTTGTACCGGGCAGCGTGCTGGCTTCTCCGGGGAACAGCCAGGACCCCACCCGGCCTGACGGCGCCCCCCTGGCTCCCTTGGGGGACCCGGTGGACGAAGACCCCGCCCCGGATTACCCCCTGGCCCATCAGGCACAGATGGCTCACCAGCGGAACCTGCCCTTCTTGGGCCAGCACCTGCCCAATATGTACCGGGACGACGTCCACCCCTACCTGGGGTACCGCCCCAACCTGGACATCCCTGCCTGGGAGCGGATGGATGACGTCCGCTTTGGCCGCATTCCGGTGTGGAGCATCGGCTCCTGGTTTGACCCCGGCTGCACCAACAAGATCCTCACTTGGAAGAGTTGGGGTGGCAAGCTGCTGCTGGGCCCCTGGGGCCACTGCTGTATTTACCGGGACCTCTCCGACTTCCCCAACGCCCACTACGATTGGGCCGGGGAGCATCTGCGGTTCTACGACCAGCTGCTCAAAGGCGAGGACACCGGTAGCCTGAAAGAGCCGCCCATCACCTATTACACTATGGGGGATACCCCAGGAAAAGAGTGGCACCGCTCTGCCGATTTCCCCGTGGAAGGCACCACCTTCCCCAAGCTGTACTTAAGTCCTGAGAACACGCTGGAAGAGATACCCACAGAGAAGGGCAGCCTTTCCTACACGGTCCGGGAGG
>CAJMOH010000047.1 GCA_905215055.1 uncultured bacterium | reverse complement strand
CACTCCCACGCCGGAGCCTGACCCTGCGGACACACCCTCCCCCAAGCCGGACAGCTTCACTCGGGAAGGGGACATGCTGGTGGCCAAGCCAGGGACTACGGTGGAGGATCTGATCGCCTACCTCAAGCCGGGAACCGCCCACATTCGCTGGCCCGACGGAACAGACGTGGTCTCCGGACGGCTGGCCACCGGCATGACCGCCGGGGACTACACCATTGCCGTGCTGGGAGACTGCTCCGGCAACGGAAGCCTGTCCGACGCGGATCTGGAGGAGGCCCAAGGGCTTCTGCTGGAGGGCAGCCAGGTGGAAGGCCCCTGGCGCCGGGCGGCGGACCTGGACGGGGACGGCCGGCTCACCACCCTGGATTTGGTGCTTCTCAGCCAGGCGCTGGAGCCGTAAATTCTTTTGGAAAGCCGCTTGCGAAGCAGTTGCTTCTATGCTAAGATAGGCACGAAATTTCTTTTGGAAAGGAGCCTTTTCATGGCCATCACCTTTGACCGGCAGCACCGGGTTTTCAAGCTGGACACCAGCCTGTCCACCTATGCCTTTATGGTGTATCAGGAAAACTATTTAGTACACCTGTACGCCGGGGCCAAAATCCCCGACACGGACCTGTCCTACCTGATGTACCGGGGCAGGTTCTCCTCCTTGAGTCCCTATAATCCCAAGGTGGAGGACCCCTTCTTCTCCGTGGACATTCAGCCCATGGAATATCCCACCAACGGCGCGGGGGATTTCCGCATTGCCGCTCTTTCCGCCCGCAACGCCAGCGGAGACTCTGTCACCGACATCCGCTATGTCTCCCACAAAATCTACGACGGCAAGCCCGGCCTGCCCGGCCTGCCCGCCACCTTTGACCGGGACGGCAAGGCCCAGACCCTGGAGGTGGAAACTCTGGACGCGGTCACCGGGCTGAAGGCCACCCTGCTCTATACTGCCTTTGAGGATTATCCGGTAATCGCCAAAAGCGTGCGTCTGGAAAACACGGGAAATACCCCTCTCACCCTGGAGCGGGCTTACAGTTCCTGTCTGGACCTGCCCACAATGGATCTGGATATGATCCATGTGTACGGCAAATGGGCCAAGGAGAACACCACGGTGCGCCATCCCCTGCAGCATGGAATCCAGTCTGTCCAATCCAAACGGGGCATGACAGGCCACAGCTGCAACCCTGTTTTAGCGCTGCCGCGCCACACCGCCACTGAGGAGCAGGGCGAGGTCTGGGGCATGAACCTGATTTACAGCGGCAATTTTGCCATCGACGTGGAGGTGGACGCCCAGGGCTGCCCGCGGGTGCTGATGGGCATCAATCCCACAGACTTCCGCTGGCGCTTGGATCCCGGCGAAAGCTTCCAGACCCCCGAAGCGGTACTGGTATACTCTAACGCGGGTTTGGGCGGCATGAGCCGTACCTTCCATCACTTTTACCTGGATCATCTGTGCCGCAGCCAGTGGACCAAGAAAAAACGTCCCCTGCTGATCAACAGCTGGGAAGCCGCTTTCTTCGACTTTGACGACGACAAACTGGTGGAATTCGCTAAGGAAGCCAAAGAGCTGGGCATCGACATGCTGGTGATGGACGACGGCTGGTTTGGAAACCGCTGCGACGACAGCCGGGCTTTGGGCGACTGGTGGGTGAATGAGGACAAGCTGAAGGGCGGTCTGTCCCACCTGATCCAGCGGGTAAACGACCTGGGCGTTCAGTTTGGCATCTGGTACGAACCCGAGATGATCAGCCCTGACAGCGATCTCTACCGCTCCCATCCCGACTGGGCGGTTTGCGCCAGCGGCCGGGAAAAGTCCCTGGCCCGCAACCAGTGCGTGCTGGACATGACCCGGCAGGACGTGCGGGACAGCATCTTCCAGCAGATGTACGACGTGATCTCTCAGAACAACATTGCCTATATCAAATGGGACTGCAACCGCAACATCACCGAAGCGGCCAGCATGCAGCTTCCCCCGGAGCGCCAGGGAGAATTCTTCCACCGGTATGTGCTGGGCGTCTATGAGCTGATGGACCGGATTACCACCGCCTTCCCCCACATTCTGCTGGAAAACTGTTCCGGAGGCGGCGGGCGCTTTGACGCGGGAATGCTTTACTACTCGCCCCAGATTTGGACCAGCGACTGCACCGACGCCATCGAGCGGCTGACCATCCAATTCGGCGCTTCCCTGTGCTATCCCATCGCGGCTATGGGCGCCCACGTTTCCGCCAACCCCCGGACAGACATCCGCACCCGGGCCGCAGTGGCCATGTGCGGCACCTTCGGCTACGAGCTGGACCCCCGCAAGCTGACGGAGGAGGAGCGCCAGGCCGTCAGGGACCAGGTGGCGGACTATCACAAGTATTACGATCTGATCCACTTCGGCGACTTCTACCGGATCACTTCCCCCACGGAGAACCACTTCTTGTGCGACTGGGCCTTTGTCAGCCCGGACAAGAGCCAGGTTCTCTTTACCCGGGTGATTATGCGCCGGCCCGAAAACCTGTACCAGCCCCTGTGCCTGCCCGGCCTGGACCCGGACAAGCTGTACACCGACGAGGAAACCGGCAAGGTGTACTCCGGCACTCTGCTGATGCACGGCGGCCTGGACCTTTCCGCCTACGAGTTCCAGGACAACAGCGACGGCTCCTGCATTGTGAAGCACTTCGTGGCAAAATAAGCTCCCTGCCATTTTGCCAGTTGACAAGCGGGATATTCCTTGCTATAATAAATAAGCTGTCCAGGCTGGGCAGCTTATCCTGACTCATTAGCTCAGTCGGTAGAGCACTTGACTTTTAATCAAGGTGTCCGGGGTTCGAATCCCCGATGGGTCACCACCAAAAAGCCTAGCATTTACGCCTTTTTCGAGCGTTTTTGCTAGGCTTTCTTATTTTTGAAAAAGGCGGTTTTTGACCCATTTTAGCCATAACTAAGTAGTCAAAAAGTAGTCAAAAAAGCCCCGGCTCTCACTCGAGAAACCGGGGCCTCTTTTTGCCCATTATTTGTCGTGCTCGTTTTTCAGCACCGCCGCCAGCTCTTGGCGGGTGACGTTGCTCTGGGGGCGGAAACTGCCGTCCGCGTCGCCGTTCATCAGGCCCTCCTTCTGGACAAACTCCACGGCTTCCTTGGCCCAGCTGGACACCTTTTCCTCCGCTTTTTCCTTCTCGTAGCGCTCCATATAGTCCCTCCATTGGTCATATCCCCGCTTTTTGCCGGCGCTCCCTTCCTCCTCCGCCAGCTCGGTCATCAGAGGCCAAAAGCGCTTGGGACACAGCCCCTGCCGGAGCTTGGGGTTCTCCCGGCCCTCCACGGCAATGGTGCGGTAGAACACCTTCCAGAGATTCCGCCAGCGCAGCTCCTCCTCGCTGGGGGGCGGCAGCTCCACCTGGTCGGCCTGGAAATACTCCCCTGGGCTGTCCTTTTGGTGGAGAAACCCCATGCCGTGGGTCCCGTCATAAATCATAAAGCTCTCGCTGGGCAGGCGGTCGCAAAAGTGGGGCGCCACCAGGGGCAGCACTTTGTTTTGAGGAGCGATCCGAGCGGCCAAAAACTCCCCGCAGTCCGCAAAGCGAAGAAACTCCAGCGTGTGATGCGCCTCATTCCGCAGGGCCAGGGCCGCTTTCTCCAGAGTATGCACCACAGGATGGGTGGTAAAGCGGGTCACTGCCCCGCCGTATTTGTAGCCCATCAGCAAAAAGCGCAGCAGGGCCATTTCCCGCTCCGGCAGGCAGGTGAGAAACCCCTCCCGCACCAGACGCAAAGCCTGGAGAGAGATTTTCCGGGGAATGGACCGCTCCACCCGCTGAGCCAGGTCCATCCGTGTGGGAATTTCCCGGCTGCCGTAGAGAGTCTGCTGGTCCTCCTCCAGAGAGCGGATGCTCACCGGCAGCTCCTTTGCCTGAAAGCACTGGAACACGCAGCAGAGAAAGCCCTGATAGGAGCCGTCATAGCGGTAGATTAGATTTGTCCGGTAAGACATTTCACCTGATCCTCCTTTGTGGGGGCAAACAGAGACAGTTGCTCCGGCTGGTCCAAAGCAAGGCCCCCGCCCTCTTTTCCCGGCAGCTGGGTGCGGTGAAAGGCGCTGCCCTCCCGGATGGCCCCGGCAATCACCGCTGGGTCGTCGGTGGGCAGGGGCGACAGGCTCTTCCCCTGGCAGGTGAGGAAAAACCTGGCCCTCTTCAGCACCACCCCCAGCTTTTTCAGGGCGTCAAAGTCCAGCTTGGTCCAGCGCCGGGCCGCCCGAATGCGCTGGGCGCTCTTCACCCCGATCCCCGGCACCCGCAGCAGCATTTCATAGGGCGCCCGGTTCACCTCCACAGGGAACAGCTCCATGTGGCGCACCGCCCAGCCGCATTTGGGGTCCAGCAGGGGGTCGAAGTTGGGGGCCTCCTCGTCCAGAATCTCCCCGGCGGTAAACCCGTAAAACCGCAGCAGCCAGTCCGCCTGATACAGCCTGTGCTCCCGCAGCAGGGGCGGCGGCGTACCCAGGGCCGGCAGGTTCCGGTCACTGACCACCGGCATATAAGCGGAGTAAAACACCCGTTTCAGCCCGTACCTGCGGTAAAGCCCCTCGGTCAGCCGCAGAATCTGCCGGTCGCTCTCAGGGCTGGCTCCCACAATCATCTGAGTGGACTGGCCCGCCGGAACAAACCGGGGCGCGTGGCGGTACACAGAGAGGGCATGGCTGTTCTCCTGAATCCCGTCCCGGATCTGGCCCATCGGGGCCAAAATCTTCTCCTTGCTCTTCTGGGGGGCCAGCAGCTTCAGGCTCTGCTGGCTGGGCAGCTCGATGTTCACGCTCATCCGGTCGGCATACAGGCCCAGCTGATAGGTCAGCTCCGCCGAGGCCCCCGGAATGGCCTTGACGTGGACGTACCCCCCAAACCGGCACTCCTCCCGCAGTTTCTTCAGCACCGCCAGCATCCGCTCGCAGGTGGCGTCCGGGCTGCCCACCACCGCGGAGCTGAGAAACAGCCCCTCGATGTAGTTGCGCCGGTAAAATTCCATCGTCAGGTCGCACAGCTCCTGGGGAGTGAAGGTGGCCCGCCGGCAGTCCGCCGAGCGCCGGTTCACGCAGTAGGCGCAGTCATAGGCGCAGTCGTTGGACATGAGCACCTTCAAAAGAGAGATGCACCGGCCGTCGGCGGCAAAGCTGTGGCAGATGCCCGCGGCCACGGCGTTGCCCAGCACGCCCTGCCGCCCCCGCCGGTCCGCCCCAGAGGAGGTGCAGGCCACATCGTACTTAGCGGCGTCCGTGAGAATTTTCAGCTTTTCAAACATGTCCATTGCTCTCGTCCTCCCGCCGGAGCGCCGCGCCCCGCTGAACACTGCCGCCGCCAAACCGCTCCCGCAGCTGGTCCACGGCGGTTTCCAAACGTTCCTCCCTCTCCAGGCCCTCCGCCTGCCCAAACAGGCTCAGCTGGGCCGCGTCCGACTCCACCAGCTTGCCGGCCCGCAGGCCCAGCAGCCGCACCGCCCACCGCCGGTCCTCCCTGCGGTACAGCTCCAGCGCTGCCCGGTACAGAGAGCGGGCGTCGCACACCGCCGGCTCCAGGCGGCACTGGCGCTGATACTCCTGAAAGTCCCCGCTTTTCACCGTCAGCTGCACCTCTCCCGCCTTCATACCCTGGCGGCGCAGGCGGCTGGCCACGGATTCCGCCAGCTCCAACAGGGTGCGGCGCACCTCGGCCTCGGAGGTCACGTCCCGGGGCAGGGTGGTGCTGTTGCCGATGGTTTTGGGCGGCTCCCCGCCGCCTGCCGCCGCCACCGGGGAATTGTCCAGCCCGTTGGCATAGGTCCACAGGGCCTCGCCAGTTTTTCCCAGCATCCGGCGCATGGCGGGCAGCTCCATCCGGGCGATGTCCCCAATGGTGTGGATGCCGAACTTCTCCAGGGTCTTTTCCGTGTGGGGCCCCACAAACAGCAGGGCCTGGGCCGGCAGTTTCCAGATGACGCTTTCCATCTGCTCCCGGCCGAACACCGTCACCGCGTCGGGCTTTTTGTAGTCGCTGCCCAGCTTGGCGAACACCTTGTTGTAGGACACCCCAATGGACACGGTCAGTCCCAGCTCCTCCTTGATGGTCCGCCGGATTTGCTGGGCAATCTGTTCCCCGTCCCCGAAGAGCCTTTCGCTGCCGTACACGTCCAGCCAGCACTCGTCCAGGCTGAAAGGCTCCACCAGGTCTGTAAACCGGTAGTAAATCTCCTGGGCCATGCGGGAATACTCCGCGTAGCGCTCCCGGTGGGGCTTCACCAGCCGCAGATTGGGGCACTTCCGCTTGGCCTGCCAGATGGGCTCCGCCGTCTGCACCCCCATCTGCTTGGCCAGCATGTTTTTGGCCAGGATAATCCCGTGGCGGCTTTCCTTGTCCCCGGCCACAGCCATTGGCACGTCCCGGTACTCCGGGGCGAACAGCGTTTCCACCGAGGCATAAAAGTTGTTCATATCCACATGCAGAATGCCGTTTTCCACGGAGATCCCTCCAACTCGAACGTGTGTTTGTAGTTATTATAGAACATCTGTTCGTAAAATGCAAGACCTTTGGAAAAGAAAAAATCCCCCGCCGCTTGGCAGGGGAAAAACTTTAGAATTTCAAGGAATACTGGATGGGGATGGTGATTGCCTCGTTTTGCAGCACGGTGGCTTCCTCATCGGAAACGACGAGATGGAACTCCAAGGTTTCCAGGGTCTGGATTCCCGCATCCCGCATCCTGGAATCCCTTCCACGAAGGGTAATCTCCACATCGTAGGTCTCCCCGGCGAACACGTTTTCCTCAAACCCATCCGCCTCCAGGATGCCATTGACCAAACAGAACGTAGAGGCTATCCCACGCACCTGCCCGCTGCTGTTTTCAATGGAAAAAGTGAAAACCTCACCGCCAATGCCATCATCGTACATTCCGGTGTAAGTGACCTTCACGCCGCCTTCCTCAAACACAACCTGGCCGATGCTGGCCACGGCCTGGGAAGGCTCCTCCGGGGCGGGGGTAGGTTCGGCTTCCGAGGCGGGAGTGGGCTGCTGGGCGGCATTTTCCAAGGCTTCCAGCCGCTTTGTCAGGGAATCCACATGGGAGGAAAGCCCCTCTTGGTTCCCGGCGGACTCCTCCAGCTTGTCCAGCCTCTGGTTGATGGCTTCCAACTGGGAGGAAAGCCCCGCCAGCTCTTCCGAAACATCGCCGAGCTGGCCGCCGCACCCCGCCAACCCTGCGCAGAGCAGTCCCGCCAAAAGCAACGCCGCAAACCGTTTCATGTTCCCAAACTCCCTCTTTTTTACAAATATTTTTCTGTCCTCAGTGTACCCCATTCCCAGGGGCTTGTCAAGACAGAAAATCCCCCCAGGAATCCTGGGAGGATCTTCGCTGTTTCTCAATCAATAGTTTTCGGCCTTGATCTGGAAATAGGCCTGGGGATGGGCGCACACGGGACACACCTCGGGGGCCTTCTTGCCGATGACAATGTGGCCGCAGTTGGCGCACTGCCAAATCACGTCGCCGTCCCGGGAGAACACCAAGCCGTCCTCCAGGTTCTTCACCAGCTTGAGATAGCGCTCCTCGTGCTCCTTCTCAATCTTGGCCACGCCCTCGAACAGATCGGCAATGTGGTCAAAGCCCTCTTCCCGGGCGGTTTTGGCAAAGCCGGCGTACATGTCGGTCCACTCGTAGTTCTCACCGGCGGCGGCGTCCTTCAGGTTGTCCACCGTATCGCCAATGCCGCCATGAAGCAGC
The DNA here is from genome assembly GCA_905215055.1 of uncultured bacterium. GTDB lineage: Bacteria > Bacillota > Clostridia > Oscillospirales > Acutalibacteraceae > Acutalibacter. The sequence continues at coordinate 13,183 of CAJMOH010000047.1, read as the reverse complement.
TTGAACCACATCTTCGCGTGTTCCTTCTCGTTGTTGGCGGTCTCCTCAAAGATGGCGGCAATCTGCACATAGCCGTCCTTCTTGGCCTTGGAAGCGTAATAGGTGTACTTGTTCCGGGCCTGGGATTCTCCGGCAAAAGCGGTCAGCAAATTGGCTTCGGTTTTAGAGCCTTTCAATTCTGGCATAGCGGGTTCCTCCTTCAAAGCGTTTTCCAGTTTGTGGATGGTTCTGTGTTCAGTATACCCTTTGTAATATCAAAAGTCAAGGGCATTTTTGAGAATTGTTCTCATTTTTTGTGGTTTCTTTTCCTCCGCTAGTATGCGCGGAAGCTCTCCCAGCTATACGGTGCCTGTCAGCCAAACAGCTTTTTGGCCTTTTCCATCCGCTCCACCACCGGCACGCCAAAGGGACAGCGGGTCTCGCAGCCGCCGCAGGCGATGCAGTCCGCCGCCGTGGCGGAGAGAGCCTGATAGTGGGCCCGCACCGTGGCGGGAACCTCCTCCTGCATGGAGGCCAGGTCGTAGAGCTTGTTCACCATAGCAATGTCAATGCCGGCCGGGCAGGGAGCACAGTGTCCGCAATAGGTACACTGTCCCCCATAGGCGTGATGGGGAGCCTTCGCCAAAACGCTGGCGTAATCCCGCTCCTCTTCCGCGGCGGTTTCATAGGCCACAGCAGCGTCCACATGCTCCGGCGTGTCGTATCCCACCAGGATGCTGGCCACCGCCGGACGGGTCAAGGCGTAATGGATGCACTGTACCGGCGTGAGAGCCACCCCAAAGGGAGAGGTCTTGGCGTCAAACAGCCGGCCTCCGGCATAGCCCTTCATCACGGTGATGCCCACACCTCGCTGCTCGCACAGCTTGTACAGCTCTTCCCGCTGGGGGTCAATGCCGCCCAAGCCCTCTTGATAGGACTCGGCGAAATAGTCGTTCAGGTCCTCGCTGGGAGGCAGCAGGTCAAAGGCCGGGTTCACGCTGAAGAGAAGCATCTCAATTTCCCCGCTGAGGGCGGCAAGCTTTGCCACCTGGGGGTTGTGGGTGCTCATGCCAATGTGCCGGATAACCCCCCGCTCCTTTTGCTCCTTGACATAGGCCAGAAACTCTCCCTCCATCACCTGGCGGAATTCGGCTTCGCTGTCCACAAAGTGGATCATGCCCAGGTCGATATAGTCTGTTTGCAGCCGGGTCAGCAGATCCCGAAAGGCCTCCTCCACCTTGGCCAAGTCCCGGGAGCGAACATACTGGCCCTCCTGCCAGGTAGAGCCAAAGTGTCCCTGGATGATCCATTTCTCCCGGCGGCCCTTCAAGGCCTTGCCAATGCTGGAGCGCACCTGGGGATTGGACATCCAGCAGTCCAAAATGTTGATGCCGCAGCCCTCACAGCGGTCAATCACCGCCTGCACCTCTTCCTCGTTGTGGCGTTCCAGCCACTCCGCCCCCAGGCCGATCTCGCTGACCCGCAGGCCGGTTTTTCCCAGCTCTCGATAGCGCATAGGTATATCCTCCCTTTTTTCTGATAGCACAGCCGCTGCCGCGCCAGCGGTGTTCTTCAGTTTCTAGTATAGCATCCCGCACACACTTTTCCAATGTCCCTGAAAAATTTTGTGGCTGGGGACAAATTGTTTCAAATGTAAATTTATCGTGAAGGCTTTCCCGAGACCGTTGAAAAATGCCGCGGCAAACGGTATACTGAAGTTACAGCCGCCTGACAGCAGCCTTGGCGGCTTTTTTGGAAAGGATGTGTTCTGGTTGCTGTTTCAAAAGTTCCAGCAATTTATGTACGGCCGCTACGGCGGGGACAAATTCAGCCTGTTCCTGCTGGCCGCCGCCCTGGTGATCTCCCTGATCGGCGCCTTTTTCTGGCCCATCTCCCTCATCGCCGACGCGATCTTTCTCTATGTGCTGTTTCGGATGTTTTCCCGTAACCACGCCGCCCGGCAGCGGGAATACTATGCCTTTCTCCGGTTCTGGACCCCGGTAGAGGAGTGGTTTCGCTTTCAGCGCACCCGCTTCCGGGAGCGGAACACCTACAAATATTTTCGGTGTCCCCAGTGTAAGCAGCGCCTGCGGGCGCCTCGGGGCAAAGGAAAAATCCAAGTGACCTGCCAAAAGTGCCGCAACGTGTTTCAGACAAAAACCTGACCTGGTCAGGAGGAGGAGATTGTTATGAAAAGCCTTTGGGAGCGCCCGCTGGAGGAGCTGGCGGGGCTGTCCTATCCCTGTTCCTGCGGGCGGGTCCACCAGGTGGGCATCCAGTCCATCTCCGTGGGGTCCGGCTGCATCCAAAAGCTGCCTGCTGTTCTTCAGAAATTGGGAGCCAGACAGGTGTTTCTGCTGGCGGACAGCTTTACCCACCAGGCCGCCGGCCGGCAGGTAGAGGCCCTGCTGCAAGGGGCGGGCCTGCCCTATCACACGCGGCTGTTCCAGACACAGACGCCCCTGGTCCCCAATGAGTATGCCCTTGGCTCCGCTTTAGCCGCCATGAGGGACGGGGACAACCTGCTGCTGGCCGTAGGCTCCGGCACCCTGAACGACCTGACAAAGTACCTGAGCGCCCGCACCGGCGTTCCCTATGTCATCGCGGCCACAGCGCCCTCTATGGACGGCTATGCCTCCACGGTGGCCCCTCTGATTCTGGACGGGGTAAAAACCACCCTGCCCGCCGTGTATCCCGCCGCCATTGTGGCGGACACGGACATTTTGAAGGAGGCTCCCATGCCCATGCTTACCGCGGTTTTTGGGGACATCCTTGGAAAATTCACCGCCCTGCGGGACTGGCAGCTTTCCCGGGTGCTGCTGGGGGAATATTACTGCCAAGAGGCCGCCGCCCTGATGGAGCGGGCCGTGGAGCGGTGCGCGCAAAACGCCCAGGGCCTTGCCCGGCGAGACCCCCAGGCGGTGGAGGCTGTCACCCAGGCACTGATCCTTTCCGGGGTGGCAATGGGCATGGTGGGAAATTCCCGCCCGGCCTCCGGCGCGGAGCATCACATGGCCCACTACTGGGAGATGGACGCCTTGGCCCGGGGAGAGGAGCATCCCCTCCACGGCAACGCGGTGGGGGCGGCGGCAGTACTGTCCGCCAGCCTGTACCAGCTGGCGGCGGACCAGCTGCCCCCGGGGTTCCCTCTGCCGGACAAACAGCGGCTTCTCTCCCTGCTAAAGCAGGCGGGAGGGTGCGCCAGTCCCAAGGACCTGGGCATCCGCCGGGAGCTGTGCCTGGAAAGCCTGCTCCACGCCATGGAGCTGCGAGACCGGTTTACCATTCTCCGGCTGCTGGCGGGAAAGGGCCTGCTCACCGCCTGCGCCATCGAGTTGGTCAACCAGTTCTACAACAGCTGAGGGAGGGTCTGTTATGCGTTTAAAAGATATTGGCATCCGCCTGCGGGATGAAAAGCAGGTGCTGCGAAATGGCATCCTTCTTTTAAGCTTCGGCGCTCTTCTGGTGCTGCTGCTGATGAAATTTGACCAGGTGTGGGGCGCCGTCACCACAGTGGCGGCCACGGTGGCCCCGGTGCTTTACGGCATTGTGGTGGCCTATATTCTCAATGTGTTTGTCCACTTTTTCGAGGACATCGCCTTTCGTCCCTTTCAAAAATCCAAGTCCAAGCTGTGGACGCGGGTGCGCCGTCCGCTGGCGGTGGGCCTGGCCTATCTGGTGGTGGCGCTGGTGGTGGTGTTTATCGCCGCCTTCATCATCCCCGGGCTGATCGAGTCCATGAGCGTGCTGGCCCAAACCGCCCAGGAAACGGTGCCGGTCTATTACAGCAACGCCATGAACTGGCTGAACAGGTTCGCCAGGGAAAACGACCTGACCTTCATTCAGGATTTTCTTGCCGGCTTTAACTGGAGCACTCTGCTCTCCAGCGTGACGGAAATCGCCCGGGACTTTCTCTCCTCACTGGTGGGCGTCACCATCAATGTGGCCTCCGGGGTGTTTGCCGCCGTGATGGGCTTTATCTTCTCGGTATATATGCTGATGGGCAAGGAAAAGTTGCTGCGGGGGGTAAAGTCCACCCTGCTGGCCTTTCTGCCCAAGGCTCCCGCCAGAAAGATAACCCAGGTGGCCACCCTGACCAACAAGGTGTTTTTCAATTTCATTCGGGGCCAGCTGACCGAGTGCGTCATTCTGGGATCTCTGTGCTATGTGGGCATGAGCATTCTCCAGCTGGATTACGCTCTGCTGATCTCCTCCGTGGTGGCTCTGGGCGCCCTGATCCCCATTCTGGGAGCCTATATCGGCGCCGCTGTCGGGGTGATTATCCTGCTGCTGGTGCATCCCATTGACGCCCTGATCTTCCTGGTGTTCCTGCTGATTCTCCAGCAAGTGGAGGGCAACATGATTTACCCCAGAGTGGTGGGCTCCTCCATTGGCCTGCCTCCTCTGTGGACGCTGTTCGCCGTGGTCTTTTGGGGCGGCGTGCTGGGCATTCCCGGCATTCTCTTCGGCACCCCGGCCACCGCGGTGATTTACCGCCTGTTCCGCACGTCGGTAAGAAAGCGGCTGCGGGCCAAGGAAATCGACCCCAAAAATCCCCAGCTGCCGCCGGAGGAAGAGCGGCCTCCGGAAAGGGAGGAGCCTTCCTCTCAGGAGAGGGAACCATAAAAAAGAGGGACTGTTGCCCAGAGCGACAGTCCCCTTTTCTTTTTCCCCCTCTAATTGTCCACTCCATATTGGGAGCAAACCAGCGACAGGCTTCCTGTTTTATCCTTGCGGAAGATATTCTCCTCGTAATAGAAAAAGCACCGCAGGTGTCCCTTTGCAAACCGCGGAACGGCGTAATACAGCCGATTGACCACCACCTCGGCGTTCTCCGCCACATCAAAATTTCCTATGGGTACGCCGGGCTGAAAAAGCTCCTCCCCTGTGCCGTTCCCGCTCCACCGCGCAAAGGCGTCTCGTATCTGCGTTTCCGTCATTCGATCCCCCTCCGAGCGTACGGCAGCCCTTTTCGGAGAGCCCTACTGATTTCCCAAATAGTTTAGCACATTTTTCCCTTTGCTTTTGTCAGATTTTGTCGAACCGCTGTTTGCTGATCGGGTATGTTCCCCAGTCGTGTCCCTGTGGCGTGTCAGAAAAAAGAGACAGGAGAATCTCCTGCCTCTTTTTCTTTTTGGAAATTGATTGCTTCCTCTTCCTGCCCTTACAGCACATACTGGGTAGGGCTGAGAATCTCCTTCATGCTGGCAGCGGCCTGAACAATTTTCCAGCTTATATCCATAAGGAGCGTAGTTCGTAATAAAGGAACCATTTTCCATCCTCTTTTGGATACTCCACCGCATATTCTTGGAGATGGAGGAGCTTTCCTCCTGGGCAGCCATGGCGAGCAGAGTAAGCTGCATCTCACCCAGCATCTGGGCGGTGTCGATGCCCTGTTCCTCAAAAACAACGACCACGCCCAAGCTTTTCAGCTCCCGCGTGGTCTCAATTAGTTCCAATGTATTCCGAGCGAACCGGGAAACCGACTTTACCAGGATTCGCTTAATTTTCCCGGCCCGGCAGTCCGCAAGCATTCGCTTGAATTCGTCCCGCTTTTCCAAGGACGTGCCAGTGATGCCCTCATCGGCGTAGATGTCCGCCAGTTCCCATCCGGGATGCTGGGCGATGAAATTAGTGTAGTACCCGATCTGGGTGCGGTAGGAGTTCAGCTGGTCCTTGGAGTCGGTGGACACCCGGCAGTAAGCCGCCACCTTTTCCAGTTCCTCCCATTGAGGCTGATAAGGTTGAATGATCTGCACCTGGGCCATTTCTGTCACCTCCTACCCACGGACATTACCAGAATCCGGGGAGGAAGTCCATATCCAATGGGACTAGATGGACTCCCGCTCCGGGCGGAAAATTTCGGCATTGTACCGACAGATTTTGCCGTACTCCTCCTCACTGATGAGACCACGCTCCAACAAGAGCCGCAAGGCAAGCACAGCGTAATAGTAGTTGATGGATCGTTCCAGTGACATAGCGGGTTCCTCCTTTTTGGAATTCATCACACAAGGATAGGCGCAGCCGAACACGGCTGTGCCCATCTGTTCTATCATGAATCTGATTTCGGTTAAGTCACTGAAATTTGCCTCGCGCCCCTCAGTGAAGGGAGTGTACAACACGGGCAGCGGCTTGCCTGCCCTCATGGACTCTCACCCCCCGCGGTTCTCGCCGGGCCGCCCCCATTGCGTGATTCTGTGGCTGGACGGAAGTGCTCGATGCCCTCTGCCGGTCACAGCCCAGGCGGTTGCCGTCCGCCTGTTGGGAATTCTTCCGGTGGCTCCTGATCAGAGGGTGCCGTATGCGTACACTGACTTGTTCTGTTTTCAAGGTGCCCAACCATTCTTTCCCTGGCCGTGATTTTATTGTAGCGGATTTTCACACGGTTTCAGAGTGACTGGTTGTCACGGTACCGTGCGGATTTGTCACGGTTGGGGTTAGATAGAATCCTTTAACCGGCGGATCTGCTCCATGATGTCCTCCAACTCCCGCCGAATATATTGACTGTCTGATAAAGTGGTACGTCCCAAAATTAAATAGTCTAAGGTAGCATTCAAAGCACTAGACAGTGCGACCAACAGGTCAAGGGAAGGATTTCGCCGGCCTTCTTCAATTCCTCGGTAATTGTCCAAGCTGGTATGTAATTTATCGGCCATTTCCTGTTGGGTTTTTCCTAACTCCTTGCGCATGTTTGTGATTCTCGTTCCAAATTCTCTTGGATCGTAATTCACAATGATTCCTCCAATCTGATTTTCAGTGCTTGGCAACCGAAACCAGACAGAGGTAAGGAACAGCATCGATAGTAAAGGAACGATATACTAGAAGAAATACAAAAAGCTGTAATCCCATGAAGGACTACAGCCTTTTCATACGGACGGGGATTCCCATCCGGTTATGGTTCTTCCATTATCATTCCGGCTTGAGGCCGAAAATGGCGTACATCTTGCCAGAGCCGGGGAAGCCCTTGGGGGGCGGGTCGGGGTAGGCTTCCATCAGGGCTTTGTCGTAGTCCACCTTCAGGTCGGTGACAGCGTCAAAACGCATGGTGGGGACGGAGTCTGGTGTTGCCTTGGGCCAGTTGGGAATGCCCGGGAAGTTGGGGTCGCCGGTGGTGGCAAACTGTACCCAGGCCCCAGCCATCTGGTCCTCCAGCCTCTCGGACACCTGGGGGATGTATTGGGACTCGATATACTCGGCGTTGTGGAACACATAGGGTTCCTCCGCGTTGTGCCAGGCCACGGTGCCGTAGTTGAAGGGGGATTCCAGGTTGAACATCCAGTTCCAGGTGTCGCCGCCGGCCTTGGCCCGCTCCTTGCACAGATTCAGGAACCCGCGGCGCAGGCCGGTGTCCAGGAACAGCACATCCGCCAGGTTCCGTTCGGGATAGGCCTCTCGGAACAGCCGGACCATCTCCTCCTTTTTGTCACCGAAGAACTCTGTGAGGTGCTGGTCCAGGGTGGCTTCGTCCCACTTGTTCTTGATGGAGTCGCCGATCTTCCGGTCGAAGTTGCCGGAGAATTCTCCCAGCACCGAACCCATCAGCATGGGAATGTGCAAGCTCTCCTTCCGCCAGCCAAAGTCCAGGGGGTGGCCCAGAAAGTACTCCCCATCGGGCAAGGGAGCCCAGCCCATGCGCTTGCCCTCTTGGTTCAGGGTGTAAATGGCGTTCATGGTGGCCTGAGCCAGGTCGTACCAGTCCACGTACTCGATCCGGGATGCCTCTGTTTCCGGGATGCCCAGGTACTTCAAGATCAGGGCCGCGGCCTCTTGGTTGGTGGCGCGGTTCTGTGCCACAGCTTCGGGGCCGCCGTCGCCACTGGGCCCGCCCGATTCCATAATGGCCCGGTGGAACAGGCCGTCCGCCGCAGGGGTCTGGGTCAGGGAGATCACCTTGCTGCCGCCGCCGGACTGGCCAAAGATGGTGACGTTCTCCGGGTCGCCGCCAAAGTTCTCAATGTTCTCATGGACCCACTTCAAAGCGGCCACCAGGTCGGCCAGGCCCGCCTGGGAGGAGTGCTTGTACTGTTCCCCATACTGGGACAGGTCTAAGTAGCCCAGCACATTGAGCCGGTGGTTGACAGACACCACCACCACATCCCCAAAGGCAGAGAGATTTTCCCCATCGTAGCTCAGAAGCTCTACCGAGGAGCCGGAGAACCAGCCGCCGCCGTGGAGCCACACCATGACAGGGCGTTTCGCGGTCTTGTCCAGGCTCTGGGTCCAAATATTCAGATACTGGCAGTGCTCGTTCTGGGGGTAGAAGAAATGGGGCACCGTAAACTGGTCGTGGGGCACCGGGGTATTCAGCTCGCAGCACACATGGCCAAACTGGAAGGCCTCTTTCACCCCGTCCCAAGGTTCCACCTCTGTGGGAAAGTGGAATCGCTTGGCGTTGGCGTATTTGATCCCCCGGAAAATGTAGGTGGAGTCGATCTTCAACCCCCGCAGCTTGCCGTATTTGGTCTGGGCCACCGGGTCATCATAGGTGCAAGTCACCTGGGAGTTCAGTTGTTTCATATACATAGCAGCGCACCTCCTTACAGGCTCTGACGGGGGCCGCCGCCAAAGGTGGTTTCCGGCTCCCGGCTGTTGTCGTGCATAACGGGCTTATCGGGCAGGGCTTCCATGAGGGCGTCGTCGTGATGGTTCTCCTGCCGGGTTTCCCGGTCGAAGATCATGCAGGCGCCGTTCTCCTGGGTGGCAGGGTCCCACTGCTTCATGCCGATGTGGTTGGGATCGCCTGTTTGAGCAAAGGCCACCCAAGCGCCGGTCATGATGTCCTGGAGCTCTTCCGACACCCCGGGGATGTAGGAGGCCTCCAGATAGCGGGCATTGTGGAACATATAGGCCTCTTCCGCGTTGTGCCAGGGGATAGTGCCGGAGTTCAGGGGGCACTCCAAATTGAACAGCCAGTTGTAGGCGGGAGCACAGCCCTCTGCCGCCCGCTTGAAGCAGAAGTCCCGGGCAGCGGTGCGGCCTCCCTTGTTGGTGAACAAGGCGTCCACTACCTTGGCCTGGGGATATGCCTGCTGCTGGGCAGCTTTCACTTCCTGGGCTTTGTCCCCGAAAAGCTCCCCAAACAGCTTGTCCACCAAGGCGTCGTCCCAGTCATTCTTGGAGCCGGGGGCGTACACGTGATTGTAGTTCTGGTCAAACTCGCCCAGGACAGAACCCACCAGCATGGGCTTGTCCTTGCTCTCTGGACGGAAGGGGTTCAGGAGCCCGGAACCGAAGTAGAAGTCGTCGTCCTTTACCGGGCCCCAATGCATACTTCCCACCGCCTGGCAAGCCCGGGCCAGCTTGTAATAGGGGATGGTTTCAATCTCATGGATGGTTTCCTGGGTCAGGCCCAGCTCTTCCACCACGGCCCGACCAAAAGCTTTGGATTGCTCCGGGAGCAAATCCTTGCTGCCGGCAAACAGTCCAGACTGAATCACGGCCTTTTGAAAATAAGGGGCAGCACTGGGGGTCTGGAGCAGGGCGTGGACCTTTCCGCCGCCGCCAGACTGACCCATGATGGTCACGTTATCCGAGTCGCCGCCAAAGGCTTCAATGTTCTCGTGAATCCACTTCAGGGCGGTCACCAAGTCGGTCTGGCCCAGGTTGCCGGTGTAGCGGTACTCCTCCCCGTAGTCGGAGAGGTCCAAATAGCCGATGCAGTTGAGGCGGTGGTTCAAGGAAACCACCACTACGTCCCCAAAGTCAGCCAGTTCCATGCCATCGTAGGCGTACAGCTCAATGGAGGAACCGGTGGCAAAGCCGCCCCCATGGATCCACACCATCACCGGCCGTTTGGCGGGCTGAATGTGCTTTGTCCAGATGTTTAGGTACAGGCAGTCTTCGTCCTGGATGTAGTGGTAGTGAGGGACGTTATACTCATCGTGGGCAATGGGGGTGTGGATCTCTTTGCACACCGGCCCATAGATGATGGCCTCTTTGGTGCCTTTCCAGGGTTCCACCGGCTCCGCCAAATGGAAGCGTTTGGCCTGGGCATACTGCACGCCTCGGAACAGGAACACGCCCTCTTCCCACAGGCCTCGCAGTTTGCCGGATTTGGTCTCCACCACCGGGTAATCCGGGTTGGAGATGATCGACCTTGTCAATTTTCTTGGGTACATGGAATCACCTTCATTTTCTGATTTCTAGGAATTCAATTTTCTGAACATAAACATTTTATTCGAAATCCACAGATTTCCCTGTTCTTCCGGACTCCCGCACAGCATCCATCAGCCGGAGCACCCGGCGGGTCTCCGGGATCTTCACCAGGAAGTCCTCCTCCCCGTGGTAGGCCCGCACGTAGTTTTCAAAGTAGTTCTCGTGGCTGGTGTGCACCTGAGGCAGCGGCTCGGTGACAATGGTCCCCTCCGGGGCCGGGCCAAAGGAACGGGTGGGGCCTGCGGCAGTCATGGTGCGCTTGCCGCTGACGTTCTCCAACAGGTGGGTGGTGCGGACGATCTTGCCCTCGGGGAAGAAGCCATCCACGTAGGCCGTGCCCTTGTTGCCGCCCACAAACCAATGGCGCTCGAACCACTTGTCCTGAACCTTATCCGCCAGGTAGTAGGTGCCCAGTTCCACCTCGGCGGTGACGTTGTTCTCAAACCGCATGAGGATCTTGAAGTAATCGTCCACCTCGAAGTTAATCACGTTGCGGATGTCGGCAAACACGGTTTTCAGCTTCACCCCGGGGAGCATCCACAAGATTTGATCTAACAGGTGCACGCCCCAGTCGTAGAGCATGCCGCCGCCCTCGCTTTTGTAGACGTGCCAGTCGTGCATATTGCCGTTGAAGCCATACAAGCTGCTTTTGATGGTGTACACCTCTCCCAGGGTGCCGGAGTCGTAAACAGCCTTGGCTGTGCGGAAATCCGGGTCGAACCGGCGCTGGTGGTGAACGGTGAACTTTACCCCCGCTTTTTTGCAGGCAGCCTCCATATCATCCAGCTCCTGGAGGCTCATGGCAACGGGCTTTTCGCAGATGACATCTTTTCCCGCCGCCGCGGCCTGGAGAACCAGGTCATGATGCTGGTTGTTGTTGGCGGCAATGAGCACCACGTCCACCTCCGGATCATTCATCAGGGCCTCGTTATCGGGGTAGCGCTTGAGGCCCTCCCCCACGTCCTCCAGCTGGGCAGGGTCTTTGTCGGCAAAGCCCACCAGCCGGACGCCCGGAAAATCCTTCAGCATCTTTTCGTGCTCGTGGCCCATAAAGCCGTGGCCAATAATGGCTAATTTGATTGGTTCCATTCTGTGGGTCCCCTTTCTAGAATCACGTTTTGAGTCCCCTGCCCTCTCGGTGGAACAAGTCCAAAATCCGACACAAGACCGGCATCAGCTTCTTAGGCCAACGCCGATCTTGCATTCACAGGATACTCATCAAATTGGATTTCCGTTGTCTGTTAAAACGGTCTCTTTTACGACCCTTTGCAGCCCGTCTTCCGCTGGTTAGACGATCAACAGCCTGCGCTGATGGAGGTTGTGGCCCATCTCTGGCATATACACCATCTCTGGCTTATTGGGGTCAGCGGTGGACTCCAGGAAGGGAGGCATATAGGAGTGGGTGACACAGAACCCATACTGAATGTCGTGGTAGCCTTGGGCCAGGCCCCCCTCCTTCTTCACCACCAGCACTGCCGGCTCCAGAGGATGCCAATGGGTCTTCCAGTCGGCTTTCATCTCCTCCACGGTGTAGTCCTCTCCGTCGATCCGCCACAGCACCTGGTCCGGCGTGAACACCTCTCCATCCACCGTCAGGTTTCCCGCCTTGATCTGGCTGAGAAACACACCACGGTAGTAGGGCAGTCGGATCTTCAGCTGGAAGCCTACCGCCTTACCGTCCTGGTAAATGTTCCGGAATCCCACCGATTGAATCACTTGTTTTTCCATGCTATTCCCTCCTCAGTCGCCCAGGATGTTCTTCATCAGGATGTGGTGGCGGCGAAGCATCTGCCCCACCTCGTAACCGGGATCGTACTTGTCCGCTCCCTCATACTCGCTGAGCAGGTACCCATCCCAGTTGTGCTCCTTGAGGATGTTCAGGATCTCTGCGTAGGGCACGTGGGTCTCCTGGAAGTTCTCGTCCACATGGAAGTACTTGGCGTGGTAACAGGCCACATAGGGCAGCAGGGGGATGATGTCCTCCGGCACGTTGGGCTGGAAGGCGGGATCCCGCCACTCTCCCTCTTCAAACTTGGTGCGGAACACGCTGAAGTCGATGTTCAAGGCGAAGTTCTTGGTGCCAGTCTCTTTGATGAAGTCCACGTACTCCTGGACCATCTTGCCCTTCAGATTGGAGGGAATGTGGATCTCCGGGCACATGATCAAACCCAACTGTTCCGCCAGAGGCAGGGCCCCTTTGATGATCTCCCGCCAGTTCTCCACCGGCTCCAACAGCTCGTTGATTACCGGCATCTTGGTCCGCAGAATCCGGAACCCCAGCCGGTGGGCCAGCCGCAGATCCCGGCACAGGAACTCGATGGACTCCTCCGTGGTCAGGTCACGATCTTGGAGCACGTGGGAGTCCACCCAATGGCCGTATTCCACCGGCTCCAACTCGTATTTCTCCAGCAGTCCAAACCACTTGTCCACCCAGGCCTGGGTGGGATAGGGGTAGTTCTCAATGTGAATGTTGGCCAGGATCTCAATGCCGTGAGCGCCCATGTCGTGGACGTCCTCAAAGCAATCCTCCAGGTTCTTCTCAAAGCCAAACTCTGCGGAGTAGCTGTACAGCGCCACACCCCGCTTGGGGCCTTTTTTCTCGTTGCGATACACTGCGCTTCCTCCTTTTTGGATTAGTCAAACTTGATCTCTTTGCCCTGGGCGGCAGACTTGTAGATGTTGTCCAGGATCTTGGTAACAGTGAAGGCCTGCTCCGGCTTGACCAGAGGCTCGGTGTCGTTAATAATTGCCTCCAGCCACTGCTTGCACTCCACTTCCTCGGGTTTGTCGGAGCTGCCCTCGAAGAAGGCAATGGTGCCGCCGGGAGACAGGGTCTCCTCAGTGAGCTGACCGTAATCGGTCTTGTTGAAGATCAGGTCGTACTCACCCTCGGCCTTGCTCATGCCGCCGATAATCTCCGCGCCGGCCTTGGTACCGCACAGGGTGCAGCTGGCCTCTCGGGACTCCCGCAGGTTGATGGCCCAGGCGCTCTCCAGGAAGATGGTGGCGCCGTTCTTCATCTTGATGAAACCAAAGGCGGAATCCTCCA
>CAJMOH010000046.1 GCA_905215055.1 uncultured bacterium | reverse complement strand
CGGGATCACTAGTTTTCAAGACTAGCTCCTTAAACCACTCGGACACCTCTCCATTACTGACGCTTGTAAATGATAGCACATTGTTTGGAAAAAGTCAACGTTTTTTTTCCTGAAGATTCCTTCTCGCCTGCTCCTCCAGAGAAGCGCCCCGGCAAAGCTCGCACAGCGCCATGGCGGGAAGGGAGAGTCCCAGCCACAAAAACGAGTAGGGCAGGCACACCTGTCCCAGCAGGTTTAACGGCACGTTGGAATAGTCCCAGATGTTAAAGCCCATCAGCCGGTTGAGAAGCAGCCCCATTACCAGCTCCACGCCGGTGATGATCCCGGCCCCCGCCAGGCAGCGGCTGGCTATGTTTCTGTTTTCCAAAACGCCGCAGCAGATGTGGTTAATCAGGCACAAGCAGATTCCTCCCGCCAGAGCCATGGAAGAGTGTGTCTCTCCCCGCCAGAGCATCTCCAAGGCGGGATAGGCCCAGCTTCCTGCCAGGAACAACAGAGCATCCTGATACATGGCGTTATCCTCCTGAAATGTACTGCGCTTTTTAGTGTTTCCGAGGCCGCCCCGTTTATTTCCCCCAAAGGGATTTCTTTGAACCACTTGTATTTTTCTCCCCTTTTCCCTTATAATAAGCAGGAGAAGCTGGGAGCGTGCCGCGGCGCGCCTCTGGCTGGCAATCTATTGGGAAGGAAGTGCGGCAAATGCGCATTCTGGTGACTGGCGGCGCCGGGTATATCGGCAGCCATACAGCGATTGTCCTGCTGGAGCAGGGCCATCAGGTGGTCATCGTGGATAATCTGTGCAACAGCAAACGGGTTGCTGTGGATCGAATTGAGGAGCTTTCTGGAAAAAAGGTTGTTTTTTACCAGTATGACGTGTGCGACGAGGAGAAAATGAGGGAGGTCTTTTCCAAGGAAAAGATCGACGCGGTCATTCACTTTGCCGGCCTGAAGGCGGTGGGGGAGTCTGTGACCGTTCCCCTGCGGTATTACGACAACAACCTCACCTCCACCCTGACGCTTTTAAAGGTGATGAAGCAATTCCAGGTGGGAAACCTGGTGTTCAGCTCCTCCGCCACGGTGTATGGCGAGCCGGCCACCGTGCCTATCCGGGAGGATTTCCCCCTCTCCGCCACCAACCCTTACGGCGCCACCAAGCTGATGATCGAGCGCGTTCTCATGGACTGCGCCAACGCGGACAAAGAGTTCCACCCGGTGCTTCTGCGGTATTTCAACCCGGTGGGCGCCCATGAAAGCGGCAAAATCGGAGAGGACCCCAACGGCATCCCCAACAATCTGGTACCCTATATCACCCAGACCGTGGTGGGCAAGCGGGAGAAGGTCCACGTTTTCGGCAACGACTATCCCACTCCCGACGGCACCGGCGTCCGGGATTATATCCATGTGGTGGATTTGGCCAAGGGCCACGCGGCTGTGCTGCCTCTGTTTGAGGAGGGCTTTACAGGCGCCAAGGTTTACAATCTTGGCACAGGCAAGGGGTATTCTGTGCTGGAGATGATTCAGGCCTTTTCCAAGGCCGCCGGGAAGGACATTCCCTATGTCATCGACCCCCGCCGGCCGGGAGACATTCCCCAGTGCTACGCCGACTGTTCTAAGGCCTACGAGGAGCTGGGCTGGAAGGCGGAAAAAACTTTGGACGACATGTGCGCGGACTCTCTGCGCTGGCAAAGGATGAACCCAAATGGCTTTGAGGATTGAACGCAAATTGATTTTGGCCTCCGCCTCTCCCAGCCGGAGGATGCTCTTGGAGCAGGCCGGCCTGGATTTTGAGGTGGTGGTTTCCGGCGTGGACGAGACCGTTCCCCCGGACTATACCCCTGCTCAAACGGTGGAGGCCTTGGCCCGGCGCAAGGGAGAGGCCGTGCAGGCTCTCCGGCCGGAAGCGCCCATTATCGCGGCGGATTCCGTGGTGAGCATTGACGGGCTGATTTTGGGCAAGCCCAAGGACGATGAGGCTGCCAAGGCCACCCTGCGCCGTCTTTCCGGCCGCACCCACCAGCTGGTCACAGGGGTGTGCCTGCTGGCGGAGGGCAAGCGGGATGTGTTCCATCACGTCACTCAGGTGACGTTTTACCCCTTGACAGAGGAGGAGATCGCTGAATATGTGGCCCTGGGGGAATCCCGGGGCAGGGCCGGAGCCTACGGCATCGAGGGAATCGGTGTGGTGCTGGTCCAGTCTATTCAAGGGGATTATCCCAACATTGTGGGCCTGCCCGTGGCGGAAACCATCCGCCGCCTACATAAGCTGCTGAACAGCTGAAGGGCTTTTCCCGCACCCGAACAAGCCTCCCCGCGTAGGATGGAGGGTGGAGGTGAGTCCATGAGCGGAGCGTTGCGCAGACTGCGGTTGAGCCGCCGGGGAAGAAGACAGAGGGGAAGAGGAAAAGCGCTGCTGGCTTTTGCCGCCGCGGTTTTAGCGGGAGGCGTGTCCTTTTCCGAGTGGGGGCTTGGCTCCATCTCAGAGGAGCTGACCCAGGAGGCTGTCCGGGGCTATGTGCTTTCCTGCGTGAACCAGTCGGTGGCTCAGGCTCTGGAGGGGGACCCGGCCTTTGTCACCGTGGAACGGGACAGCGCTGGAACGCCCCTGGCAGTTCACACAGACGCGGCGGCTCTCAACGCCCTGCGGGTTCAGGTGCTGGAGCGCTTGGAGGAGACCCTTAACGGCAGCGTTACCGTGGAGGTTCCCGCGGGCAGCTTGACAGGAATTGCTCTGTTAAACGGCCGGGGCTTTTCCGTGCCTTTCTCCGTGAATCTGGAGGCGGCGGCAGACCTGTCCTTTCAGACGGAGTTTGTCTCCGCCGGCATCAACCAAAGCTGCCACCGCGTCACCATGACAGTGGCGGTGCAGGCCTATTCCCAGTCTCAGCGCTTTCAGACCCAGGCTCAGGTGGAAACCTCCACTGTGCTGGCGGAAACCGTGTTGGTGGGGGAGGTGCCGGAAATGGCCCTGCTGGAAAATCAATAGAAGGAACAAAGCTATGGAAAAACAAGAAGCACAACGCCGGCTGGCAGAGCTGCGGGAGCAGATCCGTTATCACAGCCGGAAATATTACACCGAGGATGATCCGGAGATCAGCGACTTTGCCTACGACCAGCTGTACCGTCAGCTGGAAACCCTGGAGGCGGAGTTCCCCGACCTGGTCACGGAGGATTCTCCCACCCAAAAAATCGGCGGGGCTGTGTACAATACCTTTGCCGAGGTGGTCCACCAGGTGCCGCTGGAAAGCCTGCACGACTCCTTCTCCCAGGAGGAGCTGCGGGATTTTGACCGCCGCGTCCGGGAAACCGTGGGGGATGTGGAGTATGTGGTGGAGCCCAAGTTCGACGGCCTTTCCGTGGCGCTGGAGTACCGGGACGGCCTGTTCGTCCGGGGCTCTACCCGAGGAGACGGCACCACTGGCGAGGATGTGACAGAGAATATCCGCACCATTCGTTCTGTCCCCAAGGTGCTGAAGGAGCCGGTTCCCTTTTTGGAGGTTCGGGGCGAGGTGTACATGTCCGACGAAAGCTTTCAGCGCCTGTGTGAGCGCCAGGAGCTTTTGGAGGAAAAGCCCTTTAAGAATCCCCGAAACGCCGCGGCCGGCTCTCTGCGGCAGAAGGACCCGAAGATTACCGCCCAGCGAGAGCTGAGCATGTTTGTCTTTAATGTACAGCAGGTGGAGGGCAAGGAGCTTTCCCGCCATGACCAGTCCCTGGAATGGCTGGCGGAGCTGGGCTTTCCCGTGCCGCCGCTGTACCGCACCTCGGGGAATATAGAGGAAATCCTCTCCTTTATTCAGGAGATTGGCGACAAGCGCGGGGAGTTCAGCTTTCCCATTGATGGAGCTGTTGTCAAGGTAAACAACTTTGCTCAGCGGGAGGAGCTGGGCAGCACCGCCAAATTTCCCCGGTGGGCCGAGGCCTTCAAATACCCTCCCGAAGAAAAGGAAACCACCCTGCTGGACATTGAGGTAAATGTGGGACGCACAGGCGTTCTCACCCCCACGGGCCGCTTTGATCCGGTGACCCTGGCTGGCACCACCGTCAGCCGGGCCACTCTGCACAATCAGGACTTTATTGCGGAGAAGGACATCCGCGTTGGCTCCCGGGTGGTGCTGCGAAAGGCGGGGGAGATTATCCCCGAGGTGGTGGCGGTGCTTTCCCGGCCCGAGGGGTCCCAGCCCTACCGTCTGCCGGAGACCTGCCCCTCCTGCGGAGAGCGGGTCACCCGGGTGGAGGGTGAGGCGGCCACCCGCTGCACCAATCCTCAGTGTCCCGCCCAGCTGCTGCGAAATCTGATCCACTTCGCCTCTCGGGACGCGATGGACATCGAGGGGCTGGGTCCGGCTATTCTGGAGCAGCTGCTCCAGGCGGGGCTGGTGTCCTCTCCCGCGGACCTGTACACCCTTGAGACAAAGCAGCTGCGAAAGCTGGACCGGTTTGGGAAAAAAAGCGCGGAAAATCTGGTGGCCTCTGTGGAGCGCTCCAAGGGGAACGACCTGTACCGGCTGGTGTACGCCCTGGGAATTCCTCACATTGGGGCAAAGGCGGCCCAGGTCCTCTGCGGCGCTTTTCCCACCATGGACCAGCTGCAAGAGGCCTCCGAGGAGGAGCTTGCCCAGATCGAGGGCTTTGGAGGGATCATGGCCAAGGAGGTGGCGGCCTTTTTCCAGAAGGACTCCGCCAAGGAGCTGGTGGCTCGCCTGAAGGAGCTGGGCGTCAAGATGGAGGCGCGGCGTCAGGAGACCCAGAGCGCGGCCCTGGCCGGCAGCACCTTTGTGCTTACCGGCACCCTGCCCACCATGAGCCGCAAGGAGGCCACCCAGCTCATCGAAAGCCACGGGGGAAAGGTCACCTCCTCCGTGTCGAAAAAGACAAGCTATGTGCTGGCGGGGGAGGAGGCCGGCGGCAAGCTGGACAAGGCCCGCCAGCTGGAAATCCCCATTTTAACAGAAGAGGAGCTGCTTCGCATGCTGGAGCGGCAAGCATAACAAAAGGAAAGGACTGTATTCCATCATGATCTGCAAATTTGAGGAATTGTATCAGCAGGAGGCAGAGTCTCAGCGCGCCCGCTACGAGCAGCTTCGCCAGGGCTTTGCCGGGCAGTTTGGCAGCGACGAGGGAGGCGCGTATTTCAGCGCTCCCGGCCGCTCGGAAATCGGCGGCAACCACACGGACCACAACCACGGCCGGGTGCTTACCGCCGCCGTCAACCTGGATATCGCGGCCTATGCCCGGAAAACCGACAATGGCCGGGCCGTGCTGAAGTCCGCCGAGTATTTGAAAATCGACGCCATTGACCTGAGCGATCTTTCCATAAAGCCCGAGGAGGAAGGCACCTCCGCCTCCTTAATCCGGGGCATCTGTGCCCGGTGCGTGGAGCTGGGGTACAAGGTGGGCGGCTTCGAGGCCTACACCATCACCCGGGTGCTGAAGGGCTCCGGCCTGTCCAGCTCTGCCGCCTTTGAGGTGCTGGTGGTTACCATCATCAGCCACCTGTACAACGACGGCGCTATCGATCCCGTCACGGCGGCCAAAATTGCCCAATACGCGGAGAATGTATACTTTGGCAAGCCCTCCGGCCTGCTGGACCAGATGGCTTGCTCCGTGGGCGGCTTTACCTCCATCGATTTCAAGGACCCGGAAAGCCCTGTCATCAACAAGGTGGACTTTGACATTACCGCTCAGGGGTACGCCCTGTGCGTGGTGGATACCGGCGGCAACCACGCGGACCTGACCGGCGAGTACGCCGCCATCCCTGCGGAGATGAAGCAGGTGGCCGCCTTCTTTGGCAAGGACTTCCTGCGGGATGTGGACGAGAAGGAATTCTACGAACATATCGGCCAGATTCGCAAGCAGACAGGAGACCGGGCGGTGCTGCGGGCCATGCACTTTTTTGACGACGACCGCCTTGCCGCGGAAGAGGCCCAGGCCCTGTATGCCGGCGACTTTGAGCGCTTTAAGGAGATGATCCTGGCTTCAGGACGTTCCTCCTTCCAGCGGCTGCAAAATGTGTTCGCCGTGGTCAATCCCCAGGAGCAGGGGATCAGCCTGGCTCTGGCCCTGTCCGAAAGACTTTTGGCTGGAAAGGGCGCCTGGCGGGTTCACGGCGGCGGCTTTGCCGGAACCATTCAGGCCTTTGTTCCCCTGGACAGTCTGGAGGAGTACCGGGATGCCATGGAAAAGGTGTTCGGCCCGGGAACCTGCTACACCTTGTCTATCCGGCAGCCCGGCGGCACCAAGGTGGAGCTGTAAAAGCCCAGCGGCTGATTCCAGCAAAAAAAGGTGTTCCAGAGAAAATCTGGAACACCTTTTTCCTTTTCAGAAACCTGGCGCAATGCGCAGATGCTGGTTACCCGTACACTTAGGGACGGCGGCGCTTTGCCAACTTTTCAATTTCCTGGAGCATGCTGTCAACATCCTCTACATGGGCATATTTAAACAGAGAGCAGACAATGGACGGAATGTCTTCCTGGGTGAATTTTTCTGAGGACGTAATTTGCAGGGCAAAGTGCTCGTTTCGAGTGACTGTGGGAGCATAGCGCCGGGCATAATTCCGCTCTTTGCCCAAGCCGCTTACCACCACGATGTATTCCTTGTCGATCAAGTCGTTAATCAGCAGGTGAAAGGAATTGACGGCAAACAACGGTTCCCCCTTGTCAGAAACCGCCGCTTCCAGAATTTCCGGCCTGCCCAGAGGACGGTCAGCGTCCCAGAGAATTTCCATCAGTGCCAGTTCCGATTTTGTCAGGGGAAAACGTTTCCTTTTTTTCATGAGATACCTCGATTTCTTAACACAGGATAAGATTCTCTGTTCAGTTTAATTTCTTGCGAGAAAAAAGTCAAGTGTTTCTCTGAAAAGATCGGGAATTTTTTGAGAAAATTCGTGAAATGTACACACACACTGTTGTGCTGCCATATTTCTTGACAGGCCTTCGCGGCTTTTTCCTTTTTCCGAGAACGTCCGCTTGACGGGGCCTTGCGGTTCCCGTATACTTAAAATTATAGAAACAGGGGCGGAGGGATCCGGCTCTTGCGAAAAGGAGGAACAGCAGTTGAGATACGAAATCAAAGGAGAGCCGTTTCCGGTTGTGGTATGCCAGCTGGAGGGCGGCGAGCAGATGGTTACAGAGCGGGGTTCCATGGTGTGGCAGTCCCCCAACATGCGGATGGAGACCAGCGGCGGCGGGTTGGGAAAAATGTTTTCCAAGGCCTTCTCCGGCGAGAGCATGTTCCAAAACATCTACACCGCGGAGGGCGGCCAGGGTGTGATCGCCTTTGGCTCCAGCTTTCCGGGAAGGATTCTCCCCTTGGAAATTCAGCCCGGCCGGGAGATGATCCTGCAAAAGCGGTCCTTCCTGGCGGCGGAGGCCGGCGTGGAGCTGAGCATTCATTTTAGCAAGCGGGCCGGAGCGGGCTTCTTTGGCGGAGAGGGCTTTATCATGCAGCGCCTGTCTGGCCAGGGAATGGCCTTTGTGGAGATTGACGGGTCGCTGGTGGAGTACGAGCTGGCTCCCGGCCAGCAGATTGTGGTGGATACCGGCAACGTGGCGGGCTTTGACATTACCGTTTCCATGGACATCCGCCAGGTGGCTGGGATAAAGAACAAATTCTTGGGTGGGGAGGGCTTTTTCAACACCCTTCTCACCGGCCCGGGACGGGTCTGGCTGCAAACCATGCCTGTGCCCAACGTGGCCCAAGCCCTGCTTCCCTATATTCCCACCGGCAACGGCTGAGCGGATGCCTGTGCCGCGCGGTAAAGGCGCGCGGCACAGGCTTTTTTTCGGCCAAACAGAAGCCCGGTTGTTCTTGCAGTTTGGGGGCAGTTGTGCTATACTATTCCACAGGTTGTGTCCAAAAATGACACAGCCCCTATTTTCAGCTAGGAGTGTAGCCTTTGGAAAACCAGCTTGCCCTGGAAGAGCTTTCGCGGCAGAGGCTCTTTATCAACGATGTGGCGGAAATGATGAAGGTGCGGGCCAGAGGTCCGGTGCCTATGGCCTATGTGCGCACCTATGGCTGCCAGCAAAACGTGGCCGACGGAGAGAAGATCAAGGGGCTTCTCAGCGAAATGGGCTTTTCCTTTGCCGATTCCCCCGAGGATGCCGATTTTATCCTGTTTAACACCTGCGCAGTGCGGGAGCACGCCGAGGACCGGGTCTTTGGTAATGTGGGCGCCCTGAAGAACATCAAGCGCCGCCATCCCTCCACCATCATCGCCGTCTGCGGCTGTATGACCGAGCAGGAGCGTGTGGTGGAGCGCTTTAAGAAAAGCTATCCCTTTGTGAATCTTGTTTTCGGCACCCATGTGATTCACCGGTTGCCGGAGATGCTTTACACCGCCATTACCGATTCCAAGCGGGTGTTTTTGCGAGGCCACGAAGGGGAAGAGGTGCTGGAGGGCATTCCCACCCGCCGGGACGGAACCTCTCGGGCCTGGGTTACGGTGATGCTGGGCTGTGACAACTTCTGCTCCTACTGCATTGTCCCCTACGTTCGGGGCCGGGAGAAGAGCCGCCACCCCGAGGAGGTTGTGAAGGAGTGCCGGCAGCTTATTGAAGCCGGATACAAGGAGATTACCCTTTTGGGGCAGAACGTCAATTCCTACGGCAAGGGGCTGGAGGAGAAGGTGAATTTTGCCGAGCTGCTCCGCCGCATCGACGCCATTCCCGGGGATTACCGCATCCGGTTCATGACCTCCCATCCCAAGGACGCCAGCCGGGAGCTGTTCGACGTGATGGCCCAGAGCCAGCACATTCCCCACTATATCCACCTGCCTTTCCAGTCCGGCAACGACCGGGTGTTAAAAGAGATGAACCGCCGCTATACCCGGGAGCAGTATTTGGAGCTGATCCGCTATGCCCGCAGCGTCATGCCGGACGTCAGCTTTACCTCCGACGTGATTGTGGGCTTTCCCGGGGAGACCTATGAGGAGTTTCAGGACACTCTGTCTCTGATCCGGGAGGTGGAGTTTACCTCTTTGTTTACCTTTATCTACTCCCCAAGGGAGGGAACACGGGCTGCCACTATGCCCGATCCTGTTTCCCACCAGGAAAAGACGAAATGGTTTGGAGAGCTTTTGAAGGTCCAGGAGGAAATTGCCGCCCGCCGCAGCGCCGCCATGGTGGGGCAGACCTACCGGGTGCTGGTGGAGGAGCGAAACGAAAAGTCCGGCCTGCTTTCCGGCCGTACGGCTTCCAGCGTGGTGATTGACTTTCCAGGCGGGGAAGAGCTGGTGGGCCAATACACAGATGTAAAAGTCACCGCGGCCCGCAGCTGGATGCTTTCCGGGGAGCTGGCGGAGTAACGCCTCCTCCCGCGCTGGCGGCAATGGCTTTTGGGAAAAAAGGCCGCAAGGCTTTTTGCAATATTTTAAGAAAATTCAAATTCAATTCATATGGAGGCATTACAATGGACATTATCGAAATGACAAGAGAGCTGGGCCGGGCCCTGCAGAACGACGAGCGCTACATCGCCATGATGGCGGCCCGCCAGGCCAGCGACGAGGACCAGGAGCTGCAGCAGGCCATTGGCGAGTTTAACCTGAAGCGCATGGCTATCTCCAACGAGGCCCAGAAGGAGGACCGCAACGAGGAGACTCTCCGCCGCTTAAACGACGAGTTTCGGGCTGTGTATCAGGAGATTATGGAAAACGAGCATATGCTCCGCTATAACGACGCCAAAAACGAGTTTGACGCCCTGCTGCAGCAGATGACCGGCATTCTCAGCCTGTGCGCCGATGGGGAGGACCCCGCCACCTGCGAGTATGACGCTGCCTCCTGCGGCGGAAACTGCTCCAGCTGCGCCGGCTGCCACTGAGAAGAGTTTGGGGACGCCTTGGCTCCCACGGAAATGGAAAGGGTTGGTTTGAAAAGCGATGGCGGATTATTCCCCAATGATGAAACAATATTTTGAGATGAAAGAAAAGTATCCTAACACGATACTTTTCTTTCGCCTTGGCGATTTTTATGAAATGTTCTTCAACGACGCCAAAACCGTTTCCCGAGAGCTGGAGCTGACTCTTACCGGCCGGGAATGCGGCCAGGAGGAACGGGCGCCCATGTGCGGCGTACCCTTTCACAGCGCGGAGAGCTATATCGCCAAGCTGGTGCAAAAGGGCTATAAGGTGGCCATCTGCGAGCAGCTGGAGGACCCCAAGCTGGCCAAGGGTCTGGTGAAGCGGGACGTGATTCGGGTGATTACCCCCGGCACGGTGGTGGAAAACTCCATGCTGGATGAAACCCGCAACAATTTTCTCTGCTCCCTCTGCTATGAGGAGGGCGGCTTGGGCCTGTGCTTTGGCGATATTTCCACTGGCGATTTAACTGCCGATCAGGTGCTGGCGCCCGACAGCGATACGCTGCTCCACATTTTGGAGGACCGTCTGGCCCGGTACAGCCCCAGCGAGATTCTGCTCAACCCCCAGGCCTTGGACTTGACAGGCCTGGCTGATTTTATTGGCGAGAAGCTTCACGCCGCGGTGGAGTGCCAGGAGGCGGCTCTTTACGAGGACTTGGGCCAGGCCCAGGAGCGGGTAAGCCGCCAGTTTCACAGCCAGAGCCTGGACCAGCTGGAGCTGCGGGACAAGCCCTTGGCGGTAAAGGCCTTGTCTGCCCTGTTTGACTACCTCTCCCGCACCCAGATCACCGGTTTGGAGCGGATGAACGAGGTGGACATCGGCACCGACGCGGGAATTATGGGCCTGGACATCAACGCCCGGCGAAACCTGGAGCTGACAGAGACTCTCCGCAACAAGGAAAAGCGGGGGTCCCTGCTGTGGGTGCTGGACCGGACTAAGACAGCGATGGGAAAGCGGCTTATCAAAGCCTGGCTGGAACAGCCTCTTTTAAGCCCGGCAAAAATCACCCGGCGCCAGAATGCTGTGGCGGAGCTGTTTGAGAATCCCCAGCTTTTGGACCAGTTGACCGAGCAGCTTACCGGCATCTTCGATTTGGAACGCATCATGACCCGGATTGTGTACGGCTCCGCCAACGGCCGGGAGCTTCGGTCCCTTTCTGCGGCGGTGAAGCGCCTGCCCGGCTTGAAGAGCCTTTTGTCCGGCTGTCAGGCCACGCTGCTGCTGCGGCTCAACGAGGAGATGGATGGTCTGGAGGACCTGTCCCAGCTGATCGATTCCGCCATTGTGGACGACCCGCCCTTTACCATCCGGGAGGGGGGCATCATCCGGGAGGGCTATAACCAGGAGCTGGACGAGGTCCGGCGGGACATGAATGGCGGCCGGGAGCTGATTGCCGCGGTGGAGGCCCGAGAGCGGGAGCGCACCGGCATTCCCAAGCTGAAAACCGGCTATAACCGGGTATTCGGCTACTACATTGAGGTGTCCAACAGCTATAAAAGCCAGGTGCCGGAGGACTACATCCGCAAACAGACCTTGACTGGCGGCGAGCGCTACATCACCCAAGAACTGAAGGACCTGGAAAACCGCATTCTGGGCGCCCACGACAAGTCCATCGCCATGGAGTCCAAGCTGTTTGAGGAGCTGCGCCAGCATGTGGCGGCACAGCTTTCCAGAGTGCAGTCCTCTGCCAAGGCGGTGGCGGTGCTGGATGTGCTTTGCTCCTTCGCGGTGGTGTCCGTGAAAAACGACTACACCCGGCCTGTCATCAACATGAGCGGCAAGCTGTACCTGAAGGACAGCCGCCATCCCGTGGTGGAGGCCTTGCTCCACGACACGCCCTTTGTCCCCAACGACGTGGACATGGACATGAACGACAACCGGGTGGCCATCATCACCGGTCCCAACATGGCTGGCAAGTCCACCTTTATGCGGCAGACGGCCATTATCACTATCATGGCCCAGATAGGATGCTTTGTGCCGGCGGCTGTGGCGGAGATCGGCATTGTGGACGCTATCTTTACCCGGGTGGGCGCTTCGGACGACCTGTCCGCCGGGCAGTCCACCTTTATGATTGAAATGGCGGAGGTGGCGGACATCCTCAAGCACGCCACTCAGAACAGCCTGATTATCTTTGACGAAATCGGCCGGGGAACCTCCACTTTTGACGGTATGAGCATTGCCCGGGCCGTGTTGGAATATGTCCACGACAAAAAGCTGGTGGGGGCAAAAACCCTCTTCGCCACCCATTATCACGAGCTGACAGCCCTGGAGGACCAGCTGCCCGGGGTGAAAAACTTCAACATCGCCGTGAAAAAGCGGGGAGACGACATCACCTTCCTGCGGCGGATTGTCCGGGGCGGGGCTGACGACAGCTTTGGCATTGAGGTGGCAAAGCTGGCAGGCGTGCCGGACAGGGTGATTAAGCGTGCCAAGCAGGTGCTGGCGGAGCTGGAGCAGACCGGGGGAGAGGCCCAGCGGCCCTCTCATCACCGTTTCACTGAAGAGCCGGTGCAGCTGACCATGGACTCTGTGGACGGCGAGGTGCTGCAAAAGCTGCGCAATCTGGATGTGAACAGCCTGACGCCCATCCAGTGCATGAATACCCTGTTCGAGCTGTGCAGCATGCTGAAATAATCTAAAACGAGAAAGGAGGCGGTACCATGCCGAGAATCCAGGTTTTGGACAAGCAGGTGGCAGAGCTGATCGCCGCCGGGGAGGTGGTGGACCGGCCTTCCTCCGTTATCAAGGAGCTGGTGGAAAACGCTGTGGACGCTGGCTCCACCGTGATCACGGTGGAGATCCGCCGGGGCGGGATCACCTTTATGCGGGTGACAGACAATGGCTGCGGTATTGCCCCCGAGGATGTTCCCACCGCGTTTCTGCGCCATGCCACCAGCAAGGTGGTAAGAGAGGACGATTTGAATTCCATTGCCACCCTGGGCTTCCGGGGGGAGGCCCTGGCCTCCATTTCCGCCGTGGCCCATGTAGAGCTTCTCACCCGGGCCAGCGGCTCGGTGACAGGTGTGCGCTACACCTGCGGCGGCGCGGAGGAGCCTGTGATGGAGGAGGCCGGCTGCCCGGAGGGGACCACCATCCTGGTGCGGGACCTGTTCTACAATACGCCCGCCCGGATGAAATTTTTGAAAAAGGACTCCACCGAGGGCAATTCCGTAGCGGGTATTTTGGACAAGCTGGCCCTGTCCCACCCGGAGATCTCCTTTCGGTTTATCCGGGATGGGAAGGAGCAGCTTCACACCCCGGGGGACGGCAAGCTTTCCTCCACCATTTACGCCGTCTACGGCCGGGAGTTTTCCTCGGCCCTGATTCCCGTCCGCTACGAGCTGGGCCACGTCAAGGTGGAGGGCTACGTCAGCGCTCCCACCTCCAGCCGCCCCAACCGGAGCATGCAGAATTTTTTTATCAACGGCCGGTACATCCGCAGCCGCACCGCTATGGCCGCCTTGGAGGAGGCCTATAAAGGTTCCATCATGGTGGGCAAGTTCCCCGCCTGCGTGCTGCATTTGCGCCTTTCTTTCGGCGCGGTGGACGTAAACGTTCATCCCGCCAAGCTGGAGGTGCGGTTTGTCAACGAGCGCCCCATCTTTGACGCGGTGTATCACGGGGTGAAATCCGCCCTGCACGCCGGAGATACGCCCAAGGTGATGGAGCTGAAGCAGCGTCCCTTGGTGCAGCCCTACGCCCCCGTTCCGCAAAGGCAGGAGCAGCTCCGCATGGAGCTTCCCAAGCAGCGGCCCGCTGATTTTCCAGAGCGGCCCCGGCCTGCGTCTCCTGCCCCTGGCCAGGGGGTTCCCGTTTTGCTGCGAGACAGCGGAGGGGAAAAAAGCCGGCCCAGCTTCTCCGGCTTTTTGGAATCCATCCTGGACAGCGAACCCAAGCCGGAGCCTGTTCCTGCGCCGCCCTCCAAGGAAGAGGAGCGTCCCCCCCTGCCGGAAACGCCGCCGCCCCTTTCCCAAGCTTTGGAGAAGCCTCTTCCCGTGTCGGAGGAACCCTCCTTTTCTCCGCCGGCAGAGCCTGCTGTCAAGGAATTTCATTCCCGAGTGATCGGCGAGGCCTTTGGCACCTATCTTATCGTCCAATACAGCCAGGATGAGCTGATGTTCATTGACAAGCACGCTGCGCATGAACGGCTGCTGTACGAGCGCCTGAAACGGGAGAACGCCGGGGGAGAGGCCCAGACGCTGCTGGAGCCTGTCACTGTCACTCTGGACAAGGAGGAGTACACCGCCGCCCTGGACCACCTGGAGGACTTTGCCAAGGGTGGATTTGAGGTGGAGGACTTTGGCGCGGGTACGGTTTTGGTGCGCTCGGCTCCCCTTCTTTTGGATGGGGGAGACGCAGCCGAGGCTGTCATGGAAATCGCTGGGTACTTGGCCTCCCTGAAAAACCGCATGACCACCGAGCATCTTGATTGGGTCTATCACAACGTGGCTTGCCGGGCTGCCATGAAGGCCGGGGATTCCATTACCCGGGAGGAAATGGTCTCTCTGGCCCAAGAGCTGGAGCGCAACCCGGATGTCCGCTATTGTCCTCATGGACGGCCGGTGTATATTCTTCTCCGCCGCCGGGACATTGAGCGGCAGTTTGGGCGGGTGTGATGACGGCGCCGGAGAAAATCCCCGTGGCGGCAGTTGTGGGACCCACCGCCACAGGGAAAACGAAACTGGGAATTCAGCTCTGCCAGCGGTTGGGGGGAGAGATTGTTTCCTGCGATTCCATGCAGGTGTACCGGGGCCTTCCCATCGGCACAGCGCAACCCACCCAGGAAGAGCTTGCCGCCGCGCCCCATCACTTGATCGGCTTTTTAGAGGTGGACCAGCCCTTCAGCGTTTCCGACTATGTGGAAGCGGCGAGCCGGGCAATCCAGGAAATCAGCGGCCGGGGAAGGCTGCCTGTCCTGGTGGGAGGAACCGGGCTGTATGCCAGGTCTTTGCTGCGGGGCTTTTCCTTTGAAGAAAATGGCCGGGACGAGGAGGTGCGCCAGCGCCTGTTTCAGCAGGCGGAGGAGCAGGGGCCGGAAGCGCTGTATCAGTGCCTGTGCCGGCTTGACCCAAAGGCGGCGGAGGAAATTCACCCTCACAATGTCAAGCGGGTGGTCCGCGCCTTGGAGTACATCCAGCTGTGCGGGGAACCCTTTTCCGCCCAGGCCCAGCGTTCCCGCGCCGCCCAGTCCCCTTACCAGTATGTGATGCTTTGCCTTAGCTTTCGAAACCGGGAAACCCTGTACCGCCGCATTGACGCGCGGGTGGACAGCATGCTGGCGCAGGGGCTCTTGGAGGAGGCAAAACAGTTCTTTAACCGCTGCCAGGAGTCTCAGAACATTCCCACCGCTGCTCAGGCCATCGGCTATAAAGAGCTCTTTCCCTATTTTCAAGGGGAGATTTCCCTGGAAGATGCGGTGGAGGCAGTCAAGCGGGAGAGCCGCCGGTACGCCAAGCGGCAGATCACTTGGTTTAAACGAGAGGAGCAGGTGGAGTTCCTCTATGTGGACGATTATCCCAACAGCCGGGCTCTTTTGGAGGAAAGCTTGAGGCTGCTGGAAAAGAGACAGATCTGGAAAGGAGGCAAGGCCCTTGAACAGTAAAAAGATCCGCACCATCGGCGCGGTGGTGCTGGCACTGCTGGTGCTTGTGTATGTGGGGTATCAGGCATATCTGGCCACCCATCGAAGCATTCAGACGGAAACAGCCATGTATGGCGAGGCCTCCGACGTGTTGCAGGCCCAGGGCTTTGTCATCCGCAACGAGTCAGTCATTGACGAGACTTACAGCGGCGTGCTGAGTTACCGGGTGGCGGACGGTACCCGGGTGTCCCAGGGAGGCGTGATCGCGGATGTTTACGCCTCGGAAGAGGATGTAACTAACCACCGGGAAATCGAACAGCTGGACCGGGAGATTGAAAACCTTCAGGCCCTGTCTCAGCCCGCCGATTATTTTGTGGCCAATCCCACCATGCTCAGCGACCAGATCTATTCCGCCGTTGAGGAAATCGAGAAGGGCGTCAACCAAAATAATTATTCCGACTTGGCTAGCTGGAAGGAGAATCTTCTCACAGCCTTGACACGGCGCCAGCTGATTACAGGCGCGGAAAGCGCGGAGGACTACGCCCAGCGCATCAGCCAGCTGGAAAGCCAAAGGGCCGCCCTGGAGAGCCAGGCGGGATCCGCCACCGGCACCATTCAGGCGCCCCAGGCAGGATACTATATCAGCGCTGTGGACGGGTTGGAAAACGCTGTGGATGTGGAAAATGTTCAGGAGCTGACCGTCTCCCAGGTAGAGGACCTGCTGAATAGAGAGGTGTCCTCCAGCAGCACCGCGGCCGGTAAAATCTGTGAGGACTTCAACTGGTATGTGGCCTGCGTGTTTGACGAGGATGACATGGTGCATTTCGAGGAAGTGGAGGATGTGTCCCTCAGCATTCCCTTTGCCAGCACAGAGCGAATTCCCGCCACCATTGTGGCGAAGAATTACGACAAGGAATCCGGCAATACGGCGGTAGTGTTCCAATGCTCCTACATGGATTCGGACATCGCCTCTGTGCGCAATGAGGCGGTTCAGGTAACGGTTGCCACCTATTCCGGCGTGCTGGTGAACGAACGAGCCATACGCTTTGCCGATGTGGAGTACACCACCACCGACGAAAACGGCAATACAGTCACCCAGACGGCGGAAAATGTGCGAGGTGTGTACATTCTCTACGGCGGCCAGCTGGAGTTTGTCCAGATCTTTTCCGAGCATTCTGTCAATGGCTACGCCATTTGCAAGACAGAGCTGTCCTCAGAGGAGCAGGAAGCTCTGGTGACAGATTCCACCATTCAGCTATATGACCAGGTTGTGGTAGAAGGGACGGATCTTTACGATGGAAAAATCGTTGAGTGAACGCATGCGAATCTTTGACGAGAATTATCCCCGGGTATTGGAGGAGATTGCCAGGGCTGCGGAGCAGGCCGGCAGAAGGCCGGAGGAAATCACCCTGCTGGCCGCCACGAAAACGGTTCCTCTGGAGGTGATTAATCACGCCATTGACCGGGGCCTTTCCTGCATGGGAGAAAACCGTGTACAGGAGCTGCTGGACAAATATGACGGCCTGCACAGAGACCGGTGTGATGTGCAGTTTATCGGCCAGCTGCAAACCAACAAGGTGAAGTATCTCATCGGCAGGGTCAGCTGCATCCAGTCTGTGGGCAGCGTTAAGCTGGCCAGAGAGATTTCCCGCCTCTGCCTGCGGGAAAATACCACCATGAAGGTGCTGGTAGAGGTGAATATCGGCCGTGAGGAAAGCAAGGGGGGTGTTTTGCCCGAGGCCCTGTACGAGTGTGTGGATGAAATTCGCACGCTGCCCGGCATTCAGGTGACAGGATTGATGACAATTCCTCCCATTTGTGAGAATATCGCCAAGCTTCGCGGTTATTTTTCCGCTGTAAGGCAATCTTATGTTGACATAGCGGCCAAAAAAATGGATAATGTATCTATGAGCTGTTTGTCCATGGGCATGTCCTCCGATTTCGCGGAGGCAATC
Source organism: uncultured bacterium (assembly GCA_905215055.1). Taxonomy (GTDB): domain Bacteria; phylum Bacillota; class Clostridia; order Oscillospirales; family Acutalibacteraceae; genus Acutalibacter. The sequence goes on along the minus strand of CAJMOH010000046.1, from coordinate 4,496 downwards.
GCCTGTGGCGCAACCATGGTGCGGGTGGGTTCTTCCCTGTTTGGAAAGCGGGAGAACCCCCGGCAGTAACTAGGTTTCAGGAGGTAACAGTGCGTATGGCAGGATTGGTTGAAAAACTTCACAAGATGTGGAATCCGCCAGATGACGAATACGAAGAATATTACGACGACGAGCCAGAGCAGGAGGAAGTGTCCAGCGGCCGCAGCTCTTACAGCGAATCCCGGCGAACCTCGTCCTACTCCTTTTCCGATTTTGCTCCCCGCAGCGAAACCTCCGGCGGCAACCGTGTGGTAAACATCAACGCCAAGGCCCAGCTGCAGGTGGTGCTGTTCAAGCCCATTTCCTTTGGGGAGGACACTCGCACCATTGCCGATGAGCTGTTAAAAAGGCATACAGTGGTGCTGAACCTGGAAAAGACCGAGAAAGAGGTTTCCCGCCGGATTGTGGACTTTTTAAGCGGCGTTGCTTATGCGAACAACGGAAAGATCAAGCGTATCGCCACCAACACCTTCATCATTACGCCCTATAATGTGGACTTGACGGGTGACGATGTGCTGGATGAGCTGGAAAACAACGGCCTCTATTTTTAAGGCGCTATGGTAGAGGATCAAAATCTGTTGATTGCCCGGCTGGAGGATTCTATCAGGCTGGGCAAAAAACGGCCCTGCTTTCTGGGTTTTTTGGACGAAGCCCAGGCGGCCTTTTGCCGGGAATACCTTTCCCGCCAGCGGGAGATCTCCACACTGTTCTGGGGAGGGCATCCGGAGGCTGAACGGGTGATGCTGGGCTTTTTTCCCGATTACTGCGATCCTTCTCCAGAGGCGTTTCCCATCGTTTCCCTGGCTTTTTCCTACCGGAAGGAGGATAAGCTGACTCACCGGGACTTTCTTGGCTCCTTTATGGCCCAGGGGGTAGAGCGTCCGGTGGTGGGGGACATTCTTGTGGGAGAGGGACTGTGCGTGGCGTTTCTCCGGCAGGAGATGGGGGAATACTTTTTTCAGAGCATTCGAAAAATCGGCCGGGCAGGAGTGAAAACCACTCTCTCCTGGGAGGGCCCACTCCCTGCGGCCCATGAATTTCGGGACATGAGCGGTGTGGTGGCTTCCGAGCGGCTGGACTGTCTAGTGGCGTTTCTTTGCCGGACCAGCCGGGAAAAGGCGGCTGGCTTGATTGGGGCGGGCCTGGTAGAGCTCAATCACCGTGAGACGCTTTCTGTCTCACAAAAGACGAAAGAAGGAGATCTGCTCTCCATTCGCAAGCAGGGCAGATTTATCATAGACCAGCTTGGCCCCTTGACCAGTAAGGGGCGGCTTGTGGTGAAATGCAGGAAATATGTATAAGGGGGAACTTCCGATGTTGACCGTTAAGGAAATCAACGAGGTAAGCTTTGGAAAAGCCGGGTTTTCTGGTTACAAGCCCGAGGACGTGGATAATTTTATCGACGAGGTGGTGGAGTCCTTCACGCAGCTTCAGGCCGAGCGGGACGACGCGGTGCAGCAGAGCGCCCAGCTCAATCAGCAGATGGAGGAGCTTAACGGCCAAATCGCCGAGTTGAAGGCCAAAAACGGAGAGCTTCAGAAAAAGCTGGCGATTCTTGCCCAAAAGATCGAATCCTACCGGGAAGAGGAGGATGGCATTAAAGAGGCAATTCTCAGCGCCCAGAAAATTGGCAAGGACTCCATTCAGGAGGCCAAGGGCAAGGCGGCTGTCATGCTGGCCGACGCGGAGGAAAACGCCAAGAAAATTCTGGAAAGTGCCAGAGACGACGCAGCCAAGGCCGCCCGCGAGTATGCCAACCAGGTGGAGCAAAAGAGAAATGAGCTGGAGGAGATGAAGCGTCAGGTTTCCGCCTTTCGTGTTTCCCTGCTGGAAATGTATAAAAAGCATTTGGAAAGCATCAATCATATTCCCAGCTTCCGTTTTAAGGACAGCGCTCCCGCTTCTGAGACGGTTTCTCAGCCTGAAAGCCGGCCAGAGCCAGAGCCCGAACCGGAGCCGCAGCCGGTTCCTCAGCCAGAGCCAGAGCCTGAAATCGAGCCGGAGCCGGAACCGGAACCAGTACCCCAGCCTGCTCCTCAGCCAAAGGCAAGGCCCGTAGAGGTTCGCAAGCCTCAACCGGCCCGCCAACCGGCGCCGCGCAGAGAGCAGCCTGAACAGCTTTCCATGGAGGGACGTACCCTTCACGACAAGGTGGATTACACCCGGGAGCAGCTGCGCCGGGAGCCGGACTACGACTATCATCCCGATGACGACGATCTGTCTCAGGTGGGCATTGATTTGAAGGCTTATTCAGATATTCCCGAATCTTTGCAAAAAGAAAAGGCCTCTAACTTCAGCAATTTGGAATTTGGGGACAACGTGGACCTGGGCAGAAAAAGGCGCAGAAAGTGATAAGCAGCGATGAAGGGCGCAAAGGGGATTTGCGCCCTTTTTCTACCGCGGCGTTCAGCTGTGAGGGTAAGAAGAGACAGTTATTGTGAAAATACTTCGTAAATGGCGGCGGAGATCTGCCGCTGGGAAAAGGAGATCGCTTTGAAATCAGAAAGGAATCATCAGAGCACAGGCACCGCGGTGCTTACACTGGCTGCGGCCGCTGTGCTGCTGGCTGTTGACCAGATCCTAAAATACTTTGTGGTGCAGAGCCTGAAGCCTGTCAATGCTGTAACGGTGATCCCAGGTCTGCTGGAGCTGGTTTATGTGGAAAATACAGGCGCTGCCTTTGGACTCTTCAAAAGCGTGATGTGGCTGGTGGTAGCTGTAACGGTTGTGGCGACAGCGGCCATTGCCGTCATGCTGTTTCGTTACAAGCGGCACAGCTTCTTAAGCTACGCCACATCCGCGCTGCTGATTTCCGGCGGCATTGGCAATCTGATCGACCGTATTTTGCATGGCTATGTGATCGACTACATTCATGTTCTCTTCTTTGATTATGTGTTCAATTTTGCCGATTGCTGCATTACAGTGGGGGCGGTGCTGTTTGTAATCCATGTGCTGTTTTTCACCGGCAAAGGGGAAGAGCGTCCTGCCAAGGAAGTGGAAGAGGAATGAGCCGTCAAATCGTGGTCCCTGTGGAGGAGCCGGGCCAGCGGGTGGATAAGCTGCTTTCCGCCGCTTTGGAGGATTTGACCCGCTCTGCCGTTCAAAATCTGATTGAAAACGGCTGTGTTACCTGTCAGGGGAAGCCCTTGACCAAAAGCGCCAAGCTGAAGGTTGGGGATCAGGTGCTGGTAGAGTTGCCCGAGGTGCGTCCGCTGGAGGTCCTTCCCGAAGAGATTCCTCTTTCCATTGTGTATGAGGATGGGGATCTGCTGGTGGTTAACAAGCCGAAGGGCATGGTGGTTCATCCCGCTCCGGGACACGAAAGCGGAACTCTGGTGAACGCGCTGCTTGCCCATTGCGGTGATTCCCTTTCCGGGATCAACGGCGTGGCTCGGCCAGGGATTGTTCACCGTATCGACAAGGATACCAGCGGCCTGCTGATTGTGGCGAAAAATGATTTCTCCCACACTCGCCTGGCAGAGCAGATCCAGGCCCACACCTTTACCCGGGAGTACAGTGCCGTGGTGTACGGCTCCTTCAAGGAGGAGAAAGGCACTGTGGATCAGCCCTTGGGGCGTCATCCCACAGACAGGAAGAAAATGGCGGTGCTGCCTCATTCTGCTTCCGCAAGACGGGCTGTGACCCATTTTTGGGTGGTCAAGCGCTTTCAGGGATTTACCCAGCTCCGCCTTCGCCTGGAAACAGGGAGAACCCATCAAATCCGGGTACACATGGCCTATCTGGGACATCCCGTAGCGGGGGACCCGGTATACGGCCCTAAAAAGGTGATCGCCTCTCTGGAGGGCCAATGCCTCCATGCGGGGAAGATCGGCTTTATTCATCCCCGAACAGGAGAATACCTGGAATTTGAGGCTCCTCTGCCTCCCTATTTTACCCAGTTTCTCCAAAAGCTGAAGGAAGTGTAATTCCATGAACCGGGAGACGAAAATTCGCTTAGTGCTGTTCCTGGCGGCAGCTGCCATTACGGCCTCAGTGTTGATCGGCCTGTATGCCGCGCGGCCCTTGCAGTTTTATCAGGTGGTTGTGGCCTCCAGCCAGGCGCCTGTGCCGGCCGCTGGCGTGCCAACGGCAGCGCCGGAGACAGCTGCTTCAGCTTCAGAAGAGGAACTGATCGAGGAGGAACCCTCTGGTCCCCAGGAGGTTTTGGTGGAGAAGAGCGTCAACATCAACACCGCCACCTTGGAGGAGCTGGACCGCCTTCCCGGCGTCGGCCCGGCTATCGCCCAGCGGATTATCGACTATCGGGAGCAGAACAGCGGCTTTTACGACATCGAGGAGCTTATGGATGTTTCCGGCATTGGGGAAAAGACCTTCGCCAAGCTGGAGCCATACATCACAGTGGAATAGAGAAGGGCTGCCGCGTATCGCGGCAGCCCTTTGCTGTTGCTGCCTTTAGGCTTAACAAAACCCCTGGTTCAACCAGGGGTAAATAAAAA
>CAJMOH010000045.1 GCA_905215055.1 uncultured bacterium | reverse complement strand
GGAAACCGGACTGGCTGCCCGGCTTCCCTGTCCAAATTTATTGTAATAGGAGCGATTTTGATTGGAAGCAACTCTGCTTTGGACATTGAGGCAGCTGTACCATTCCCTGGAGCGGCAGGGCAGACAGAGCATGAGGGAGCTTGAGCTGTCGCTGGGGCAGGCAATCGTGCTGTGCTGGCTGCTTTCCCAAAAGGGGGAATGTGTCTGCGCGGCAGATCTGCACAAGGCGCTGGGCTTGTCCAAGTCCGCCCTTTCCTCCACTCTGAAGGAGCTGCAAGCGAAGCAATACCTTTTAACAGTAGAAACCCCGGAGGATGACAGGAAAAAGCTGCTTGTTTTAACCGCCAGGGCCTTTGACGCCGAAGAAAAGCTCTGGACCTCCTTGCGGGAGCAGCAGCAAAGGCTTTGCGGAGACATTCCCGCCCAAAGGCTTGACCAATTGGAAAGGGATTTGGAGGCCATGCTGCAAAGAATGAAGCGTTTGTGGAAACAGGAGGAATGTGTATGATAAAAACAATACTGGCCCAAGTGAGGGAATACAGGTTGCCAACGGTTTTGGCGCCTCTGTTCACAGTGGGAGAGGTTGTGCTGGAGGTGCTGATTCCCTTTGTCACGGCCTCCATCATTGACAAGGGCATCCAGGCGGGCAATATCCAGCAGGTGTACCTTTACGGCGGACTGATGCTGATTATGGCCTTGCTCAGCCTGGTGTGCGGGGTTCTGGCGGGACGCTTCGCGGCCAAAGTATATGCTTCGGGGCTACTCCTTTATTTTCGTGGTGGTGTGCATTCTCGGATCGGCGCTGGCCACCCTGCGGGGAACGCTGTTTCTCCAGCGCTTGATTGACGATTACATTGTTCCCCTCACCCAATCCCAGGCCCCCGATTTCTCTCAGCTGGCGGCGGCCCTTCTGTCTGTGGCGGTCACCTATGGCATTGGCATTTTGTGCGCCTATGGCTACAACCGCATCATGGTCAATATCAGCCAGGGGACCATGCGGAATCTGCGGGTGGAGCTGTTCCGGCACATGGAGTCTCTGCCCATCCGGTACTTTGACACCCATGCCCACGGGGACATCATGTCGGTTTACACAAACGATGTGGATACGCTGCGGCAACTGATCAGCCGGAGCATCCCCCAGCTGATTAACTCCAGCGTGACCATTGTAACCTCCTTTCTCAGCATGCTGGCGCTGAATGTACCCCTTACGCTGCTTACGCTGGCCATGGTGGGCGTTATGGCCCTTGTCACCTCAAAAATCGCGGCAAAATCCGCGGCCTGCTTCGCAAAGCAGCAAAGGGACCTGGGCGCTGTCAACGGCTACATAAGCCCGTCCGTCCAAGGTATTACCCGTCTGCGCCTTCGTCCAGCCCCTTGTAGGAGCAGCCGGAGCAAAGCAAAAGCTCCAGTGCGAACGGCAAGCGAAGGAGCCTTTTCACAAGATTCCGCCTCCTTTACTTATTTAGACGGCGTTTCAGGAAAAAGGCAGATGAGCCTTTGTCTTTTGCGACGCTTTCCTGTCCAGCCGTTTTTCAGGCTCCGCTGGGAAAGATTTCCCCCACACGCCGATCAGCCTGCGGACCCAGCAGGCGCAAAAAACGACTGGTTTCTCGAGCGTGAAGTGCCGCTCTCAGGAAATCAGCCGTTTCTTTGCTTTCTTAAATTTTGCCACACCCGCTGTGTGGAAGAAAAAGCTCCAGCGTCGCCTGTAAAGAATTTGCGTGTCTCTCGGCCTCCTGCGCCGGTCGCGCGCCGGTTACGGAGCAAAGGCTATGGACACGTCGCCGTTATTGCAGGAGATGTCCAGGGTCCTTTCGCCTCCTGACTTCTCATCCGGCAGATTGCTTTCCCCCTTTTTTATTTTGGAGCGAATGGTGAAATCTTCGAAGCTTCCTGCGACGGTGCCGGTGATATTCCCATTTTTGGCATGGAGTGTCAGAGCCTTGCCCACGTCCAGGCTTTCAAAGGATAGATTCCCACCGTTGGAGGAAAGGCTGATCTCTCCGGTTACAGCCAGCGCCGGCAGGGTGATATTCTCGTTGGTTGTGGACAGCGTCACATTTTCCAAAAGCCCGTCGGGTATTTCCAGCCGGATTCTTCGGTCCTCTGCGGCGGGCTTTCCGCCAATGTAGTCGGTCCAAGCTTTATCGCTGGCGCTGGTCATCGTCAGCACGTTTTCGTCTGAAACGGAAATCTGGTAGTACTCTTTGCTGTTTTCGAAGTATTGGATGTGAACCTGGTTGTCCGGGGACAAGGCCACTTCAATGCTTCTGTCCTCCACGTCCAGCTGAATTTCCCGAATCTGTGTGTCCGGGGTATAGCTTTTTTCCTCAAAGGGCTGGTTGTTGTCAGAGCAGCCCGCCAAGGCCAAGCAGGCCATTGTAAAGCACAGCAGGGATGTCAAGGTTTTTTTCATAATGCTTCCTCCATTTTTGTCAGTTGTGTTGTCCTAAAATTAAAGCTCTCAGGAAACCGCACGTCCATTCTTCCCGATATGATAGGAGTGGACACGATGATATCATGGTGCCGGTTCTCCTGACAGTCAGATATGCGGCGGTTGATTTTTGTTGGCCGCCATGCTAGAATGAAGTATAAACCTTTGTGTAGCACAAAGGTCAAGAGGGGAAACCGGAAGATGAAAAAATATTTTTCCGTGGGAGAGGCCGCCAAGGCTGTCCGTGTCACCAGTGAAACCCTGCGGCATTATGACCGCATCGGCTTGGTGAAGCCAAGCAAAAAGGACGAGTGGACCCATTACCGGTATTACACCGAGGAGGATCTTGTCAGGCTGAATACAGTGCGGGCCTTGCAGCTGATGGACCTGCCGCTGCGGGAGATAAAAAAGGTTTTGGAATATGACGATCTTGAAAAAATCATCGAATTTTTAGCGCGGGCGGAGAAAAAGGCGGACGAAAAGATCGCCGCGCTTCAGGCCAGCAAGGCAAAAATTCAGCTGGCAAAGGCGGACTACGAGGGAAAGCTGCAAAGCCAGCTGAAAATTCACAGTGTGTTTGAGAGGGAGTGTCCCGAGCGCGTTATTTTGCTGTCCGAAACTCTGGAAGCGCCCACGCTGGACAATCTTTGGAATTACCTGAATCACTTCTATGAAAAAATTCCTCCAGCCAGGAGAAAGGACTTCGATTTTGAGGACTTGGCCGGGATCTACACCGAGCGGGGACGGACCAGGCTTTTCGCCGTTTGCACTCGGTACGGGGAGATAGAGGGGCTGAAGGTGCTGCCAAAGGGAAGGTATTTGTGCGCCAGCTGCGCCGAAGGCGGCCGGGAGCATACCCTGGGCGAGCTGCTGCGTCTTGCCCGGACTGACCACGGGGTAGAGCCGCCGTTTACCGTGCAGCTCATCGTTGTTTCAGGCATTCTGCAATGGAACTATGAAGTGCAGGTTTATCTGGGGCCGGTGTGAGGCAGGAAGAAATCTCAAAAAAATAAATAGGAAAATCCTCCAAATACATTGACAGTTTTGCAAATTTTATAGTATTCTTGTGTTAAAGCTTGAGAGCGATTACAGCTATTGAAGGAGGGCTTTCTATGAAGAAAATGCACGCCAGGCTGGCTTCTCTGTTTTTAGCGGTGCTTTTGTGTTTGGCGGTGATGCCTACCGGCAGCGCCCGGGCCGCGGGAGACGCCATGAGCTTGGACCAGGTAAAGGCGCTGATGAACGCGGAGCCGCTCTATCCCCAGAGAACCGGATATATCGAGCTGGACCGGCTGCTGGAGGAGCTGGTGGCTCCCTATGAGGGACAGGATACCTACACCACCCTCAAGGGCTTGTATGAGTGGACCGTGAACAACATCGATTACAGCTGGAACGCCTACTCCCAGGACTATGCTCCTGCCTACGACTGCTTTACCCTGACTTACGATTTAACCTACGAGACAGGGTTGCCCCAGGCCTATCCCATTGACATGATCTACCGGGCCTATCACATGCTGACAGCCCGCACAGGCGTGTGCTACGACTGGGGCATTCTGTTCGCGGTGATGGCCCGGTATGTGGGAATTGAAAGCTATGTCCACACGGGTATTCTGCGAATCGGTACCTGGACAGGCCACCACGGCTGGACAGAGCTGCGCCTGGGCGGGAAAAACTACATTTTCGACGGCCAGCAGGATTGGCGCTCCAAGGGCCTGAATAACGGCAGAATTATATACGACCACTTCGGCATCTCCATGGACAACGCCTGGCGCTATCAGCAGGAGACCTCTGCCAATGGTCCCCGAGACGCCAGCATGCTTCCTGTGGACGCGCCCCGGGTGCGTGTGGCCCAGGTGACGGTGAACACTTCCCGCTCCGGCCAGGTGAGCGGAGCCGGCACCCAACCCTGGGGGGAGGAGGTCACGCTGACCTCCTCCGGAGAACTGCCGGTGGTGGGCTGGTACACGCCCGGCGGAACCCTTCTCAGCAGAGAGCCGTCCTATACCTTCACTCTGGAAGGGGACACCACCGTGTGCGCCCTTTTTGAAGGGGACCGGTTTATTGACGTTCCCGCCAACGCCTGGTATCTGGAGGACGTGATGCAGGCGTCGGAAATGGAGCTGGTTTCCGGTATGTCCGAAGCGTTTTTCGAGCCCAAAAGAACCATGAACCGGGCCATGTTCGCCACGCTGCTGTGCAAGCTGGAGGGGGCGGAAAGCCAGGAGTACACCGCGCCCTTTGAGGATGTCAGTCCCGACGCCTGGTATGCCGGAGCGGTGAACTGGGCCTATGAAAACGGCGTGATTCACGGCATTTCTGATACGGAATTTGCCCCGCTTTCCAGCATTTGCCGGGAGCAGGCCGTCACCATGATTGTACAGTACCTGGAGGACCAGGGCGTGGAGATGGTCCCCAGCGAGGAGGAAACGATTTTTGCCGATCAAGACCAGATCAGCGATTACGCGGTGGAACCGATTTCCATCGCCTATGAGCTGGAAATTTTGACCGGCTATGAGGATGGCACCGTTCGCCCGCAGAACATCCTGACCCGGGCCGAGGGTGTTGCGATGCTGATGAATCTGGTGGAATATCTGGAAACGGCCTGAACCCGCAAAAGAATGGATGAACAGGGAGGACTGCCGCGCGGGCGGCAGTCCTCTTTTTTGCGGTTTGCTGTCCTGCGGCCGTGGGCAATGGCTGAGTTTTTCCAGTACCCGCGCCATAAAACATCTAAAAATTAACTGAAAATCTCTTAAAAAATAGGAAAAAGTCGGAAATCGATAGGTGATTAGTCGCAAAAAGATATGTTCAAATCTTGTTCACAATATTATAATCTACCCATAACAGCTCCACAAATCGCATAAGGAATATGCGAAATAACCAAATGGAGAGATAAACTATGAAAGGCAAAAAACTGTTTGCGATGCTTTTGGCGTTGGTAATGGCCTGCTCGGTGTTTGCCGGGTGCTCCGGCGGAGGAGGTTCCAGCTCTGGCAGCGGTTCCAGTGCGGCGGAGGAAAGCGCCGCCGCGGAGGAGAGCGGCGAAAGCGGCGAAGACTCTCAGGCCGAGGCCGGCAGCACTGGGGAAATCACCTGGGAGGACCCCTACGAGGTAGTTATGTGCTACATCTATTTCGGCACTCTGTCCGAGGATTTGCAAATGGTGGAGGACGCCATGAACGAGATTGCCCTGGAAAAGACCAATACCCAGGTTTCTCTGCTGCCTCTGTCCTTTTCGGAGATCTCCACCCAGCCCAGCCTGATGATTTCCTCCGGGGAAAAGCTGGACCTGCTGCTAAGCCCCGCTCAGTCCGATCTGATGAACTGTTACAACAGCAATATGCTTCTGGAGCTGGACGAGCTGGTAGAGGAATACGGCCAGGACATCCTGGCGGCGAAAAGCGACGTGCTGGATGTGGGCCGGATTGACGGCCAGCTGTACGCCATCACCGGCACCCGCCAGCATTACAACTCTCAAGGCCTGATGGTGGTCACGGAGTACGCCGAGAAGTACGGCCTGGACGCCAGCCAGCCTGTGGGCTACGAAGAGCTGGACGCCTTCTTTGCCGCCGCCAAGGAGGGGGAGGGCGACAGCTTCTATCCCTTCCTTATTTCCGGCACCAACGTGACCTCCTTTGAGTTTTTCCAGCGCATGGACACCCTTGGAGCGGATATGGCCTGCGGCTCTATCATTGACTATCAGAACAGCCAGACCGTGGAAAATGTTTTCGCCTCGGAAGAGTACGCCACTCATTTGGATTGGATGCGGAAATGGTATGAGGCTGGTTACATCAACGGCGACGCTGTCACCAATACTGAGTCCACCCAGAGTCTGGTGGAAAATGGTCTTGGCTGCAGCTATATGCTCTCCACCTATTGGGACATGGAGTCCAACCAGGAGCAGGGTGTGCAGATGGATATGACAGCCGTGCCCATGACCCAGGAATACGTCACCAACGGCGCTCTTCAGGGCTGGACCTGGTCCATTCCCTACACCAGCGAGAACCCCGAGGCCACCATGGCCTTCCTGAATCTGACCTATGCGGACCGGGAACTGACCAATATGTTCTACTATGGCATTGAGGGCGTTCACTACAACCTGGTGGACGAGGCTGGCATTTTCGAATACCCCGAAGGGATCGACACCTCCAACCGCACCTACGGCAACCCCATGGGCTGCTACGGCGATGTGTCCAATATGTATCAGGACGCCGCCTTCTGGGACGCCGAGTATTTCGATTTGCAGGAGGAGTACAACACCAATATCCCCGAGGAAGCTCACTCCCCCTTCATGGGTTATGCCTTTAATCCCGAGCCTGTCAGCCCCGCTTACTCTGCCGTCACCGACGTGATGACCCAGTACCGCAGCTCTCTGGAGACTGGATCTGTGGACCCCGACGTGGTGCTTCCCGAGTTTCTCAGCGCCCTGGAGGCGGCCGGGATCGACTCCATCATCGAGGCGAACCAGGCCTCTCTGGACGAGTGGCTGGCCCAGCAGTAAACACAGCCCTCTAAAACCCCATCTGTCCGTTTGAGATTGTCCTCCGGCAAGCCTGCCGGGGGACAAAATCAAACAGGCCCTTTTTCCAAAGAAGGAGGTCCCTGCCATGGAAAAAGTCCTACCGATGAAAAAAGAAAAAGTTAAGCGCAAGATCCACTGGAAACGCTTTTTGCCGGTGTACCTGCTGGCTCTTCCCGGCGTAATCTATCTGATTATCAACAACTACCTGCCCATGTTTGGCGTGGTGATCGCCTTTAAGGACCTGGACTTCCGCAAGGGAATTTTGTTCAGCGATTGGGCGGGCCTGCAAAACTTTCAGTATCTCTTTCGGTCCTCCGACGCATGGCAGATCACCCGAAACACGGTGTGCTACAACTTGGCCTTCATCGTCTTGAACGCTGTGCTGGGCATTGCGGTGGCTATCTTCTTAAACGAAGTGCGGGGCAAGCTGGCCACCCGCTTCTACCAGAGCATTATGCTGGTGCCGTTTTTAATCAGCTGGGTTGTGGTAAGCTATCTGGCTTACGCGTTTCTGGCCACGGACACAGGCTTTATCAACAATTCCATTTTAGAGCCTCTGGGCCTGCAGCCCATTTCCTGGTATACCGAGGCCAAGTATTGGCCCGCGATTCTGATCTTTGTGCAGGTGTGGAAATCCATCGGCTTCCAGTGCGTGATTTACTATTCCAGCTTGATCAGCATCAGCACCGACTATTACGAGGCGGCCACCATTGACGGCGCCACCAAGTGGCAGCAGATCAAAAACATTACCCTGCCTCTGCTAAAGCCCACGGTAATCACGCTGACCATCCTGGCTCTGGGCCGTATTTTCAATTCGGATTTCAGCCTGTTCTACCAGGTCCCGAAAAACTCGGGCATGCTGTACTCCACCACCCGCACGCTGGATGTGTATGTGTACAACGCCCTGATGAACAACAACGATTACGCCATGTCCTCTGCGGCCAGCGTGTACCAGTCCATTGTGGGCTTTATCTGCATCATGCTGGCAAATGGAGCCATCCGCAAGCTGGATCGTTCCAACGCCCTGTTCTGATTTATGAAAGGAGGGCCAAGCAAATGATTTCTTCCACCAACGATAAAGTGATGCGGGTGCTTTCCCACGGAGTGCTGCTGCTGATCGCGGTTTTGGCTCTGGTGCCGTTTGTTCTTTTGGTAATCGCCTCGTTCACGCAAAACTCGGTGGCGTTGACAGAGGGATATTCCTTTTTCCCCTCGGCCTATTCCACCGCCGCCTACGAGTATCTGGCCCAGGAGTGGCGCACCATTGGCTCTGGATATTTGATGACCATCCTGGTAACGGTAATTGGAACTACGGCCGGACTGCTGATGACAGCCATGTTTGCCTATTCCCTTTCCGTGCCGGGGCTTCCGCTTCAGCGGGTTCTGATGATGATGGTGATTATCTCCATGCTGTTTAACGGCGGCATTGTGGCCTCTTACTTTATCTATTCCAATGTGATCCACATCAAGGACACCATTTTTGCCCTGATTGTGCCCAACCTGATGATGAACGCCTTCAACATCATTCTGGTGAAAAACTACTTCTCCACCAACGTGGTGGGAGAGCTGCTGGAGGCCGCCCGCATTGACGGCGCCGGGGAGATCAAGATCTTTGTGCGGATTGTCATGCCTCTGGCGGTGCCGATTCTGGCCACGGTGGGCTTGCTTCAGGCCATTGGCTATTGGAACGACTGGACCAACGGCCTGTATTACCTGACCAAGCGCAACGGCGCGGCCTATTACACCATTCAAACCATTTTAAACCAGATGAACGAGGACATCAATTTCCTGGCCAGCAACTCCGCTTCTATGGGGTTGAGCGTGGATACCTCGGATCTTCCCACCACCAGTATGCGTATGGCTATCGCGGTGGTAGCGGTGGTCCCCATCCTAGTAGCGTATCCCTTCTTCCAAAAATATTTTGTAAAAGGGATTGCTGTTGGAGCGGTAAAAGGGTAAAATTAATAGGAATATTGCATAAAGAGGTGCGGCTGTATGCGAACGAAATTTCAATGTAAGCAGCCCTATGGGGAGATGCTGCTTCAATGCGCCAAGGAAGAGCCCTGCCGCAGCCCTGCCCGTCCCCTGAGGTTTCTGCGGAGGATGGCGATGAATCAGGGCAGCATTGGGGTTCTCAGCGGCTTTGGCCTGGACGAGCAGGGTCTGGAGCGGAAAAACCCGGTGATTGCCGCCCTGGGAGACAGTGTGACAGCGGGACATTTCGAGGCCTTGCCCGCTCCGGAGGGCGGTATGGAGGCGGCCCAAAGGCGCATGGAGCTGGTGCGAAGGCTGGGTTTTCACGGGGTGGAGGAGGCCTTTGACCGGGGAGAGCTGCCTGCTTTGTCTCCTGTGGAGGTAACCGATGCCCGAGTCTGCTATTTGGAACAGTTCCGTTCCATGCTTTTGGACAAGTTTGAGCGCACCTCTGTCAGTACGATCAACGCTGGAATCGCGGGAGACCACCTGCGCTCCATGGCCGCCCGAGCGGAACGGGACGTGGTGCGGTATCAGCCGGACCTGGTTCTCATCAACGGGGTGCTCAACTGGGGACCAGGGCTTGGCACCACCGCCCAGTATAAGGAGCTTCTCCGTCAGCTGGTGCGGAAGCTGCAAAAAGAAACCCAGGCGGATCTGGTGTTGATGACCCCCAACGGGGATTTGCCCAATCCCATGATGGAGCCGCCTCCGGAGGGAGAGCGCACCGAGGACCGTGTGCGGGCTGTGCGGGAGGTGGCCTGGGAGGAGGGCGTTTGCTTGGCAGACGCCTACGCTGTGTGGGAGAAGGCCAGAGACGCAGGCTGTCCCTGGAAAGAGCTGCTGGCAAACGGCATTAACCATCCCGGGGTGGAGGGCCATACTGCCTACGCCCTCACGCTGATGAAGCTGTGCGGGGAATAGAGAGCTTTGGCGTGGAAAACGCCATTTCAAGAACGCTGCAACGAAAGGAGAGCTGTATGGGTATCAAGGAACCCTTTATTTCAGAAATCGCGCCGGATACCTACGCCATCAACGAGTACGGCATTGCCGCGGAGTTTCTGGTAATTGGCGGGGAACGGGCGCTGCTTATTGACACCGGCTGCGGGTTAATTGACCTTCCGGCTGTGATCCGCCGTTTTACGGACAAGCCCTGTGATGTGGTGCTTACCCATGGCCACGGGGATCATGTGGGAGGCATCGGCTGGTTTGACAGGCTGTATGTTCACCCGGCGGATTTTGACCAGGTGCGCCAGGTGGATCTGGACCGCCTGCGGGGCTACAACCGCTCTTTGGGAGAGCGGGGTGCGTTTCGGGTGTACGACTACGATCCCGAGGCCATTCATCCCATTGAGAAAACACCGGAGCTTCTCCCCATTGGCGAGGGGGACGTGTTTGACCTGGGCGGCCGCCGGCTGGAGGTGGTGGAAACCCCGGGTCACACGCCGGGCTCCATCTGCCTGATCGACGACAGCCGGCGCATCCTCTTCTCAGGGGACGCCTGCAACGTGAACCTGGGAATTTTTGCCGGGCCCATCTCCCAGGCGCTGGCGTATTTGGAAAAGCTTCACCGCCTGAGCGGACGGTTTGACCAGAACTGGAACGGTCATATCGGCTACATGGGAAACCCCGACTGTCTGGCCATGCCGCCCCATGTGCTGCCCACCTGTGTGGAGCTCTGCCGCTCTATCCTGGACGGGTCCGCTGTTCCCCGGGAGGTGGAGTGGGTTGCCGGCCGGAAGGCGCTCTGTGTGGAGAAACAGGGCGTGCGGATCAGCTATGGAGAATAAAACGGTGAGGGCGGCTCGCGGCACGGGCAGCCCTCCCCGTTTCCTGTTTTCAGAAAGGAGGATATGAGATGGTTTGTTTACCGGCGCTGTTTGGCGACGGCATGGTTTTGCAGGGCGGAAAGCCCCTGTGGATTTGGGGCCGGGCAGATGGAGATCAAGTCAGGGTGTCTATACAGGGGCACAGCGTGTTGGCTCCGGTAAAGGACGGCGCGTTTCAGGCGCAGCTGCCTCCCCTGGATTTCAGCGGGGAAGAGACCCTGACCGTGACGTGCGGCGAAACCCTGACGGTTTCTCATGTGGCGGTGGGAGAGGTCTGGCTGGCGGCGGGCCAGTCCAACATGGAATTTCAAATGTATTTTGACCGCGGCTTCGGCGATCGGTCTCTGGGAGAGGGAGAGGTCCGCAGCTTCGGCGTGCCGGAAATCGCCTGCCCCGAAGCCCTGGAGCGCTTCGACTACGCCGATTGGGGCTTTTGGCGGGGAAACACAACCCTGGAGGACGTGAAATACCACTCGGCGGTGGCCTACTATTTCGCAAGGCGGCTCGCCCGGGAAACCGGCCATGTGGTGGGGGTTATCCTTTGCGCCTGGGGCGGCACGCCCTCTGTCCCCTGGATCGACCCTGTCCGGCTTCGTGGAACTGCCGGGGAGTGGTGGCTGGATCATTACGCCAAGGCAACCGCCGGCGCCGCGGAGGAGGACCTGAAGGCCGGCTACCTTGACAATCCTCTTTCCGGCCGCGGCAAGCTGTTTGAGGACAAAATCTCCTGCCAGCTGCTTTTTGGAGCCAGCCGGGAGCAGCAGCAGAGCTGGATGGCGCAGCTTCCGCCGCCGCCAGAAAACCCTTGTCCACCCTATCAAAGCGGCCCGGGCCGGCTGTACCAGACCATGGTAAAGCCTCTGGCGCCTTACAGCGTTCGGGGCGTGCTCTGGTATCAGGGAGAGTCGGACAGCATGAAGCCAGAGCTTTACGGCGTGATGCTCACGGCTCTGATCGAGAGCTGGCGGACCCTGTGGGGAGAGCCGCTGCCCTTTTATGTGGTGCAGCTGCCCTCCTTTGAGTCCTGGATGGGTGCTGATGGGGCCGGCTATCCCCAAATCCGCCAGCAGCAGGAAGCTGTGGCGGACGCCATGGACAAGGTGTATCTGGTGTCCACCATGGACTGCGGCGCCCGCTGGAATATTCACCCGCGTGGAAAACGCCCTGTCGGCGAAAGGCTGGCACAGCTGGCGCTGAAGGAGACCTACGGAGCCTCGATCCAGGCCGGCTCTCCCCGGCTGTTCCATGTGGAGGCGGAGACCGGAAGGCTGGCTCTCACCTTCACCGATACGGTGGGCGGTCTGGTTTGGCGGGAGGAGCTGGAGGGCTACCAGGCCCTGGAGGTCGCTGTAAACGGCGTTCCCTGCCGGGACTTTTGGTGGGAGGCCGCGGGAGAGCGGCTGGTGATCGGCTCCCCTGCCTTCCAGCCGGGAAACCGCGTAAGGCTGGCCTTCGCCCAGAAGGGCTATGACCCTGTCAATGTGTTCAATCAGGAGGGATTTTCCCTGCGGCCGTTTGTCAGGGAGCTGATGATCCCAGTCAAATAAGGAGAAAAAGGGCCATGAGCATCAAAAAAGCGTGGAGAAGCTGGTCGGTGGCCAGTAAGATCATCCTGATATTCCTGTGCGCCCTGGTGCCGGTAAACGTGCTGTTGATTTACAGCACCCAAAGCTATATGGCGGCGCTGCGCTTTCAAATGATCAATTCCGGGCGCAACGTGATGGAGCTTGCCATGCTGCGCCTGGACAATCAGATGGATACCATGGAGTTGTATCTGTATACCCAAAGCACCGAGGACTCGGACTTTATCCGGGTATCCATGGACGAGGGGGACGATTTTTTCTTGGTTTCCCTGCACAGCGTGTACCGTGACTTTTCCAACAATCTCGCTGTCAATTCCATCAGCGGCTTTTACTATCTCATGGCCGAAGAGAGCCAGCAGACAGTGGTTGCGTTTTCCAACGACCAATCGGAAAATCGGGAGACCGTTCAAACCTTTCTCGCTCAGAGAGAGGAAAGCCTTGGCCCCTCTGTGTGGGAGCTGGTGGAGATTGGCGAAAGACAGTACCTTTTTCGGGAATGTGTGGAGGAGAGCGTGCGATATGGCAGCGCCATTGATGTAAGCGGCTTTTTGGAGCAGATCAACGCCAACGTGCGCTTTGATGACAGCGCCGTGGCCCTGCTGGGGTGGGACGAGCTGCCTCAGGGTTTTGACCTGCGGCAGATGACGCTGGAACAAAACGGAACGCTCTATGTCTACGCGCGCTCTGATAACGCGCCGGTGGTGGTAGAGCTGCAGGTGGATCAGGACACCATTTACTACTCTCTGCCCATTGTCAACCGGGTGGCCTTTGTTTTCTCCTTTGCCTGCCTGCTGCTGGTGCCGTTTTTATATATTTTGTTCCACAGGATGATCCTTCGGCCCCTTGGCGTGCTGGACCGGGCCTTTCGGGCCATCGAGTCCGGCCAGGCGGATTACCGCATTACTCAAAAGCTCTCTTCCCGGGAGTTTTCCCATATGGCCCACTCCTTTAACGCCATGGCTCAGCAGATCACCCATTTAAAGATCGAGTCCTATGAGCGGGAGCTGGAAAAAAGCAAAATTCTCATGCGAAACATCCAGCTTCAGGTGCGGCCTCACTTTATGCTGAATCTGTTCCACCTGATCTACTCTATGGCGCAGATTCAAAACTATAAAGGGATCCAGGAGATGACCCTGTATCTGTCCAAATATTTCCGAAAGCTTTTTTCCAAGGGAGACGTGCATACGCTGGCGGAGGAGTGCGAGCTGGTGTCCGGCTATTTCAAGGTGCTTTACACCCAGTATCCCGACTGCTTTGGCTTTACACAGGAGCTGGATGAATCTGTGAGGGAGGTGAAGATCCCTACCTTTCTCCTTCACAGCATCATGGAGAATGTGGGAAAATACGCTGTCTCTGTGGGAAACTACATCGACATCACCCTGCGCTCTTATCCCCAAGGCGGCATGGCGGTGCTGGAGGTGGTGGATGACGGCCCCGGTATTCCTCCGGACATTTTAGAGCAGATCCAGCGCCAGGTTCCCGTGGAAAAGAAAGACGGCAGGCACATAGGAATTTGGAACGCCCGAAAGCGGCTGAAGCTGCTTTGCGGGGAAGAGGCGGAGCTTTTGGTGGAGTCCCGGTTTTCCGAGGGGACAAAATACACGGTGCTTCTTCCCAGAAATTCAGAAGGGGGAAACGGGAAATGAATCTGCTCTTGGTGGACGACGAGGTGGTTTCGGTTCAGGGCATGCTGGAGGGAGTGCGCTGGGAGCGGTGCGGCATCCAGCGGGTGTTCCCGGCCTACACCGTGCGAAGCGCCAGAGAATTGCTGTTGGAAAAGCATATTGACCTGGCCCTGCTGGACATTGAAATGCCGGAGGAAAACGGTATGGACCTGCTGCGGTGGATTCGCTCTCAGGAAGCGGTCAAGGACATTCCCTGCGCGTTTCTCACCTGTCACGCGGAGTTTGACTATGCCCGGGACGCCCTCCAGCTGGGCTGTGTGGACTATTTGCTGAAGCCCCTGGAGTACACCCATGTGGAGGAGCTGGTTTTGAAAATGGTCTCTTCCCAGCAGGCTTTGGACAGAAAGCGCCAGATGGAGCGCTATGGCGAACAGTGGCTGCACCAGCAGATGGATACCGCGAAAGAGCATACCGGCACGGCGGAGGATGGGGCGGTCATCGCGGAAAAAACCGCGAGTTATATTCTGGGCCATCTTTCCGACAAGCTTTCCGTGGAAGATCTGGCCTTTCGCGCCCATCTGAATCCAGATTATCTCAATCGCGTTTTTAAAAAGGCCAAAGGAATTTCTATCAACAAGTTTATCATCAACCAGAGGATGAGTTTGGCTATGGAGTTGATGAAGGGCGGGCTTTCCGCCACGGCGGCAGCTCAGGAGGTGGGCTATCAGAACTATGCCAATTTTGTCAATATGTTTAAGAAGGTATACGGAAAGCTGCCCAGTCAGCTGGGAGAGAAATAACAGAACGCCAAGAAAAGAGAGGAGCAAGCTACCATGAACAGAAGAATGATGGACCTTGTGGGGGGAACCCCGGAAAACTATATTATGCCCTTTTTCTGGCAGCACGGCGCGGAGGAGTCCACGCTGCGGGAATACATGGAAAAGATTGACAGCTGCGGCATTCACGCGGTCTGCCTGGAGGCCCGGCCTCACCCGGACTATGTAGGGCCGAAATGGTGGCAGGATGTGGACGTGATTATGGACGAAGCCCGGCACAGGGGAATGCGGGTGTGGATTTTGGACGATTCCCATTTTCCCACTGGCTACGCTAACGGCGCCGTGAGGAACGCCCCAGAGCGTTTGAAGCGCTGGTATTTGGAGGAGAAAGCCCTGGAGGTGGACGGCCCTCTGGAGGGATTCCGGCTGGCGGCTGCCACAGACCTTGGCTCCAGACGGATGATGGGCCGTGTTTTCCAGCGCAAGGGAGAGACCCTGGTGGCGGTGATTCTGGCCCGCCGGCAGGAAGATCCGAATGGCCGGGTGTGGTACGACCAGCTCCAGGACGTGACAGACCGTTTGGAAAACGGCTGGCTGAAAATGGACATTCCCCAAGGACACTGGGTGGTGTTTACCTATACCAAGCTGATGGAGGCCGTGCAAAAGGCCAGCGATCACATCTCCTTTTTGGAGAAGGAGTCCTGCCGCATTTTGCTGGACACCGTGTACGAGCCTCACTGGGAACGCTATAAGGAGGACTTTGGCAAAACCTTCGCGGGCTTCTTTTCAGACGAGCCGGGCTTTTACAACCTGGGCGGCACTGGCTTTGGCATGGTGAAGATTGGGGATCAAATGCCCCTTCCCTGGTCCGATCAGGTGTGGCGGCTGTTTCAGCAGCGGATGGGAGGGCCCACCGCCATTGTGGGTCTGTACAACGATCTAAACGGCGCCCAGGCCAAGGCGCGGGTAACTTATATGGACATTATCACCAGGATGTACGAGGAAAACTTCTCCCGGCAGCTGGGCGACTGGTGCGAGGAGCATGGGGTGGAATATATCGGTCATGTGCTGGAGGACGTGGGCCTTCACTCCCGGCTGGGGCCTGGCACTGGCCACTATTTCCGGGCAATGGCGGGTCAGCACATGGGGGGCATTGACGTGGTGCTCAACCAGCTGATCCCCGACCGGGACTACGGCAAAAATGGCTTTTACCATTACAGCATTCAGCAGCTGGCGGCTTCCGCGGCCCATCAGAATCCCCGGATGAAGGGCAGGGCCATGTGCGAGATCTTCGGCGCCTTTGGCTGGAGCGAGGGCCTTTCCATGATGAAGTGGATGGCGGATCACATGCTGGTGGGGGGGATCAACTGGTTTGTACCCCACGCTTTTACAGAAAAGGCCTTTCCGGACCCAGATTGTCCGCCCCATTTTTACGCCCACGGGATGAATCCCCAATACCGCTATATGCACCTGGTTTTTGACTATATGAACCGGGTGTGCCACCTTCTCAACGGAGGCCGGGCCGCCGTGGACAACGCCGTTTTGTTCCCCGCGGAAGGAGAATGGGCAGGCGGCTACCGGGATTACGGCGTCATTGGCAAGCTGTGCCTCACCCATCAGATCCCCTACGAGCTGGTGTGTGTTGACGCATTGGAAACCGCCTCGGTGTCCCAGGGCAGGCTTCAGGTGGGAGAGGCCTCTTACCGCACCCTGCTGGTGGACCATATCGATCTGCTGCCCGATCATGCGCTGGCCCAACTGGAGCGGCTGTATCGGCAAGGAGCTTGTGTCCGCTTTGTGGGTCACGCCGCTAAGGGCTTGGACGGCGCCAGCGCTCCCAGCGTGCCGGTCATCCAAGATGAAGAACTGCTCCCGCTGCTGCGAGAGGGCGCGGCCTGCGCGGCTCGGGAATATCAGCCTTGGCTGCGGTGCTACAAGTATTTGCAGGAGGATATGACCGTGTACCTGCTGGTCAACTCCTCCATGAACCACAGGCTGGATACGGCTGTTTTGGTGGAGGAAGCTCCCGCCTATGTGTGGTATCACGCCGAGGACAATACCCTGGAGGCGGCTCAGCCCGACCAGCGGGGATGGCTGCCTCTGTCCCTGGACCGGGGCGAGTCTGTCATTCTGCTGGCAGGCCGGCAGGAGGCCTTGCCAGGGGAGGGAGACCTTCCTTTCCGTCCGGAGCTTTCTGGCGAGAGGAGAGAACTGTCCGGCGCCTGGAGCATTTCTCTGGCGGACTATCGGGAGCAGGAGCGGTTTCAGCCTCTCTGCGTCACGGACCAGCTGGAGGACATCTCCTCTAAAGAGCCTGGCTTTTCTGGGATCATCTGCTATGAGACCGCTTTTGAGGGTCCCGCCAGAATAATAGATCTGGGCCGGGCCTTTGAGGGTGTGGAGGTGCTTGTCAACGGCCGGTCCGCCGGTGTGCGCGTCGGGTATCCTTACCGGTATGATGTCAGCGCGCTGGCGGGGGAAGGGGAAAACCAGCTGACGGTTTTAGCGGCCACCAGCCTGGGAGATGCCTTGGGAGACGATCTTTCCAAGCAGCGGCCCTTCTCCCCGGAAGGAATTTTGGGTCCGGTAATGCTTTTGAATTGATTCTCTTTGCCCCGGCCGCCAGAGGGCAGTTTGTTTTTCCAAAACGCAAAAACGAGAGGTTCGCGGCTGGTTGCGCCGAACCTCTCGTTTTTTTCTGCCTGCCCGTTTTCAGGGACGGGACTTTCGAAGAGCTTCAGGGGTGGTGGACCGGCGAGCGCTTCCTGAATTTGACTAAGGAAACTTTACTCCACGTCCTGAAGTGCGTCATAGCCCTCCTCGCCGGTGCGGACCTTTACCACGTTCTCAACGTCGTAGACGAAGATTTTTCCGTCGCCGATATGTCCCGTATAGAGAACCTTCTTGGCGGTTTCGATCACTGTCCGTACGGGAATCTTGCTGACCACGATATCCACCTGAACCTTGGGCAGCAGAGTGGCCTCTACCTGCACGCCGCGATAGTATTCGGGCTTTCCTTTTTGCAGGCCGCAGCCCAGCACATGGGACATGGTCATGCCCGTGATGCCAATGTCCATCATGGCCTTCTTCAGCGCTTCAAAGCGGGACTCCTTGCAGATGATTTCCACCTTGGTGAATTTTGGCGTTTCGTCCGAGAAGGTGGGCATTTTCTTGACGGGAACCGCCTCGGCGGGAGGAACCTGGCCTGTAACCTGTGTGGGAGCGGTGACACTTTCCGGGGCGTCCTCCAGGGTGGCGGTATCGGGCAGCATGCTAAATCCAGCATAGGCCGTAAGCAGTCCGTGCTCGGAAACATCCAGGCCTGCCAGCTCGTCCTCGGGGTCTGCCCGCAGGCCGATGGTGTGCTTGATTACCAGGAACACAATGGTGATGACAACAGTCACATACAGCGCCACAGAGAACACGCCCAGGGCTTGGATTCCCAGCAGGCCAAGACCGCCGCCATAGAACAGGCCGGGATCCGTGGAGCTGCCAGTGGCGAACAGGCCTGTAAGCAAAGTTCCCAGGGCGCCGCACACACAGTGAACGGAAATAGCCCCCACCGGGTCGTCGATTTTCGCCACCTTGTCAAAGAATTCAATAGCCAGCACCATGACAATGCCGCAGACGGCGCCGATAAAGAAGGCTCCCACAGGGTTCACCGCGTCGCAGCCGGCGGTAACGCCCACCAGGCCGGCCAGAGCCGCGTTGTAGGTCATGGAGACGTCGGGCTTCTTATAGCGGACCCAAGTGAAAATTAGAGCCGCACAGCAGGCCACAGCGGCGGACATGTTGGTGTTGAAGAACACCAGCCCGGCCCGCTCCATCAGCTCGTCGGTGTCCATGCCCACCGTGGAGGCGCCGTTGAAGCCAAACCAGCAGAACCACAGGATAAATACTCCCAGGGCCGCGGAGGTCATGTTGTGGCCCAGAATAGCCCGGGGCTTGCCGTTCTTGTCATACTTGCCAATGCGGGGCCCCAGAATCTTGGCGCCGATTAGGGCGCAAATGCCGCCCACCATATGCACCGCGGTGGAGCCGGCGAAATCGTGGAAGCCCAGCTGAGCCAGCCAGCCGCCGCCCCAGATCCAGTGGCCGGAAATGGGGTAGATAATCAGAGAGATCGCCGCTGAATAGATGCAATAGGCGGAGAACTTGGTGCGCTCGGCCATGGCGCCGGAGACAATGGTGGCGGAGGTGGCGCAGAACACCGTTTGAAAGATGGCGTAGGCCCACAGCGGCACTCCCGCCGGGAGGATGTGGCTGTAATCTCCCATAATCAGGGGATCGAGCGTGCCAAAGAGAGCCGTGCCGCTGCCAAACATAATGCCAAATCCCACCAGCCAGAAGCAGGGCGTGCCAATGCAAAAGTCCATCAGGTTTTTCATCAGAATATTACCGGTGTTTTTCGCCCGGGTAAAGCCCGCTTCACACAGAGAAAAGCCTGCCTGCATGAAGAATACCAGGGCAGCGCCCACCAGTACCCAAATCGTGTTGACCGCACTAAACGTCATAACAACCAACTCTTTTCTTGGAAAGTATCTATGTGAAGCGGTTTGCCCGCGGGTTTCCGAGAAAAAGAAAAGGACGCCCGGGAAATCTTTTCCCCAGGCGTCCTTGCCCCTTGTGAACATAAAAAAAGCTTTGAGAGAAATCCCTCAAAGCACCATTGCTTCTGCGAAAATGTTACCCACATTATATAAGAGCCGGGAGGAGATGTCAAGACAAAAGGAGAGAGAGGACCCATGTTCTGCGAAAACGGAAATTTTATCCAGAGGATGTGAAGAAAATATAGAAAATTTCTCAAGGGGCGGCGGCCCCGTCCCCGGGAAAAAATTTTTCCCCACCCCCCAAAAAATCCCCCCAAAACTCTTCCTTTATCCGAATAGTCAAAAAACCGCATGGCGCCGCGGAAAAATGAAGCTTTCCACCGGGAAAACAGGCCAAAATGTCCCCAAAATGGTCCATTTTCCCCCCTAAAACGGGTAATAGCGCAATTCTGTTTTTTCTGCTATACTGAAATAAAATGCAACCAAAAGGCCATGGCCTTTTCCTGTCGTATGAACCCCATACGACATGGTCTCCTTTTGGGATAGAATGGAAGGGAGGAACCACCATGAAAAAAATTCTCGGTCTGTGTATGGCTTTGTGCTTGTGCCTGGTCCTGCTGCCCGCCACGGCGCTGGCGGCGGACGGGGCGACTGTCAATGTAGGCAGCGTGGCACTCACAGGCAGTAAAGAAACACCCGCCTACGCCAAGACGGACGCAGATACCGGCGCCGTCACAACAACGGACGCAACTGCCGAAAACTACAACATTATGTGGGACGGCGAAACACTAACCCTGCAAAACGCCGCCATCAAACAAGCAAAGGAATATGGCAATAGTCGTGAGAGCATGGCCATTTACCGCCAGTCGGGCAATTTGGCCCTTGCGCTGGTGGGTAAAAACACCGTGGACGCGCAAGGGGGCGGGAGCGCCGCCAGCTGCGGCATCAATCTGGGCAACGGCAGCCTCACCATCAGCGGCGAGAACAGCGCCTCTTTGACGGTCTATGGTGGGCCTACTGAGCATGGCAACAGCTGCGGCATTTACGCCAACGGCACGATCACCATTGACAGCGGTACTGTTACCGCCACAGGCGAGTCCGCTTCTGGGGACAGTTACGGGATTTACCCCGCGCAATCTTTCACGGTCAACGGCGGCAGTATTACCGCGCAAAGCGGGGAAGCTGGCGGGAATAGCTGCGGCATTTACGCCTCTAACTCTGTCACCATTGAGGACGGCAGCCTTCACGCCGCGAGCGGGAAAGCTGGCTGGAATAGCTGCGGCATTTACGCCTCTAACTCTGTCACCATTGAGGACGGCACAGTGAATGCCACGGGTGGTAATGCTTTCAGAGATAGTTACGGCATTTATGCCAGTTCTTTCACGATTAACGGCGGTACTGTTGTCGCCACGGGTGGGGAAGCTGATAACCGTTATAGTATGGGCGTTCGAGCCGATGGGAGTATCACCATTCACGACGGCGTTGTTACCGCCACGGGCGATACCGCTCATGATTTCAGTTACGGTATGAACACCAGCGGCAACTTTACGATGAACGGCGGCATTGTTACTGCCACGACTGGGGAAGCCCGACTTAGTTATGGCATTCGCTGCGGAGGCGCTCTCACAATCACGAGCGGCACCCTTAACGCCACAAGCGGGAAAGCCGACGCTGACAGTCTCGGCATTTATACCAGGAATGATATTAAAATTTCCGGCGGCGATGTCACAGGCATCGGCAGTACAGGAGAACGAAATAGTATAGGCATTTTTGCCAGTAGCGGCGACATGACCATCTCTGGCGGCGATGTCACAGGCAAAAGCGGCACAGGAGAACTGAGCTGTGGTATTGCTACCAATGCAAAACTTGAGATCGCGAATGCCACTGTCAAGGCTGAGGGCGGCACTGCCTCAACACAGTTCAGCTGTGGACTTTATGCGGCACAAACCTGTTCTATCGAGGACAGCACCGTTACAGCCACAGGCGGCACAACCGAACAGGGAAACAGCGGCGGGATTTACTCGGGTGATACAAGTAGTGTCCAGCTCGTTGAGGTCACCATCAAGAACGCCACTGTTACAGCCACAGGCGGGACTGCCACCAACGGCAAAAGCAGCGGGATTTCCGCGACGAATACAATAGCCGACGTCGAGGTCGCCATCACCGGCGGCACCGTTACGGCCACAGGCGGTGCAGCTAAGCAGGGCAGCTATGGCATTCTTGCGGAAACTACCGGCACTGACAAATCCGCTGATGTCACCATCAACGGCAACTCTGTTGTCCGCGCCAATACGACTGATACAGAGGGGGTTGACGATGAGCCGATCAGCGGCGAAACAACCAAACAAGAAAACAGCATCATCTTTGAAAACCGCGTTGGCACCGTGTACGGCAATGTGACCTTGCGGGAGGACCTGACCATTGCCGCAGGCGAGACGTTGACGATCCCGCAGGATGCCACGCTGACCATCCCGGCGGGCACGACCCTGATCAACAACGGAAGGATTCAAAACAACGGAAATCTTCAAGTAAAGGGCGAAATCACCGGCAACGCCGTGACTGGCAGCGGCACAATTCAGGGCAGCGGCCAATGGCCCGGCAAGCCCGAGCCTGTACCCATCCCGCCCACCTACGCCGTGACAACGCCGGAGACCCCCGGCGGCACCGTGACGGTGAGCCCCAGCCGGGCCAGCCGTGGCCGCACGGTGACCATCACCGCCACCCCCGATCTGGGCTTTACGCTGGAGAGCTTGACCGTCCTGGACAGCCGGGGCCAGCCCCTGGAGCTGACCAATAAAGGAAATGGCAAGTACACCTTTACCATG
>CAJMOH010000044.1 GCA_905215055.1 uncultured bacterium | reverse complement strand
GGCCCGCGCTCTGCGGGACGACAGCTCCCGTGCGCGCCGCAGATTTACGGCAAGGGAAAGCTATTCGTTGGCGGAGTGTCTCCGCTGCCACGCCGCGGGGCATTGGAGCTTATCAAAAATATTGCGCTGAAAAAAGAAACAAAAAGGAAGGCCTGGGGGGCGCTGGCCCACAGGCCTTCTTTTTACAGGAAAGGAGCAGGAAATGGACACTCCCTTTTCCCAAAGGACCTTGGATTTTCTCTTTGAGAACCGGCTAAACGACAGCCGAAGCTGGTTTGCCGAACATAAAAAGGAATATTTGGAGCTGGTTATTCAGCCTTTGCGCCAGCTGGTGATGGACCTCTCCCCCGCCATGCTGGAGCTGGACCCAGACTTTATCACCGAGCCAAAGGTGGATAAAACCATCTGCCGTATTTGGCGTGACACCCGCTACACCAAGGACCCCTCCTTGTACCGGGATCACATGTGGATCATCTTCAAGCGGGGCGGACGGATGCACGGTACGGACTACCCTGGCATATACTTTGAGATCAACCTGGACGGCTTCAGCTATGGCTGTGGGTTTTACCACGCTTCTACCACCTTTATGAGCAACCTGCGGAGCAGGATTCTGGCGGGAGACCCAGAGTTTCAGGCGGCGCAGGAGGCCTATCTGGGACAGAGGCTTTTCCGCATGGAGGGCGACTGCTTCAAGCGGCCCAGGTATGGGGACAAAACGCCGGAGGAGCAGATCTGGCTGGAGCGGCGGAATATCAGCTTTAACGCGGACAGCCACGACTTTCAACTGCTGTTTTCCAAGGAGCTGCCGGGCAAAGTGGAGCAGGACCTGCGGAAATTGTTCCCCGTGTACCGGTTTCTCCTGTCCACTGCCCAGGAAACTCTGCGGCAAGAGACGGAACGGGATCTGCGGCAAAGATAAGTCCATGCGTTTCCCTTTTCAAGCAAAAAAGAGCATCCAGGCTCAAGGGCTTGGACGCTCTTTTTGATTCGCGGCGGCCGCAAGAGCCCAGGGGCCGTCTCGACGGGCTCTGAAGCCCGCGCACTCTTGAAAAAGGCTCCCCTCCGGTCTCAGCTTATCTTCCTCGAAATTCCTCCAGGTCCACCACCTGACCCCCATGGAGGCGGCTTTCCTCCGCTGCCAGGGCGATGAAGTGGCTTTCCATGCTGTGCTCCAGAGTGGTGGTGCGGTCGTTGGGCTGAGAGCCGGTAAGCAGCATCTCCAGAAAGTCCTTCACAATGCCGCTGTCCCCGCCGCCGTGACCCTTCAGGTCGTTGGAAAGCTTGCCTGCGTCGATGGTTTCCTCTCCCTTGCCGAACTCCCGCACGCGAATCAGGTTGGACTTCATGTCCGCCTCGATCTCACCCTTGGTACCCATGGCCTTGAAGGTGCGGTAGCAGTCCTCGGTGAAGGCGCACATGGTGAAGCTGACCGTGCTGCCGTCCTCCATGAGCAGGTTGGTCTGCTGGTGATCTACCACATCGTTGTCGCAATGGTACACACACCGGCCATAGGGGCCTTCCCGCAAAGCCTGATAGGTGCTTTCCAGTGTGTTCTCCACGCTGAGCACCGAAGTGATCCAACTGTCCCCCTTGGCCCGGCCTGTTTTGGGGCTGGTGATATAGATCTTCTCCGCGTCAAAGGGGCAGGCGTCCTTGGCCTTGCAGCCGTCCAGGCAGCGCAAGGCCGCTCCCTCCGGGGCCATGGACGGCTTGAACAGAGTGGTGCTGCCAATGGAGGACACGGATTTGCATCTCTTCCCCAGCAGCCAGGTGAGGATGTCCATGTCGTGGCAGGACTTTTGCAGGATCATGGGGCTGGTCTGCTGGGAGTTGCGCCAGTTGCCCCGCACGAAGGAGTGGGCCTGGTGCCAATAGCCCACGTTCTCGTTGGCGCAGATGGACACCACGTCTCCAATGCGGCCGCTGGCAATCAGGTCCTTCAGGGTATTGTAGAACACTGTATACCGCAGCACATGGCAGACGATGACCTTGCCGGGACAGTTTTTAGACACCTCCAGAATCTCCTTGCATTTGGCAAGCTCTGGGGAAATGGGCTTTTCCATCAGGATGTGATAGCCCTTTTTCAGTGCGGGAATGGCGTGGCCCACATGCTGCCGGTCCATGGTGGAGACCACCATCACGTCGGCCAGGCGGGGCCGCTCCAGCATTTCCTCGGCGCTGGAAAAGCAGTTTTCCCGGGGAATGGCGTAGAGCTGGCGGGCCTTCTCCACCTTGCGGGGGTCTAGGTCGGCTACGGCAACCACCTTCATCCTGTCGGGAAACAGCCGCTGCATGGAGGCGTAGGTGCTGCCCCGGTCGCCAAACCCGGCGATGGCAAAGGTTATAGGTGCTTTCATATACAACTTCCTCTCTTGATTCAAGAATCTCTCTGCCTATTATACTGGAACGAACGGGAAAGCGCGTGGCCGCGCAGGACAAGCCGCCTTCTTGCGTTCCGCAAGGGCGGAAGTACTACGCGGCCACGCGCAAACTTTTACGCGCCTGCGGCGTTATGGCTTTTCCCCAGTGCCTGGGTTCTCAAGCCGCCACTGGCTCTGCCATAGGCAGAAAGCCAGCTTGCCCCGTCCGGCCACGGACTCCAGGCATTAGGCCGCTTCGCGGTGCGTTACGCTGTCACAATGCTGTCGGCCTTTTGCAGCTTCAAAAGCTCCACGGCGTCCTCCCGCATCTTGTATTTCAAAATCTTGCCCGCGGCGTTCATGGGGAACTCCTTGACAAAGGAGACGTACCGAGGCACCTTGTGCTTGGCCATATGGGTGCGGACGTAATCCTTGATCTCCTCCTCCGAGGAGGTCTCCCCTTCCTTCAGGATTACCACAGCCATGATCTCCTCGCCGTACTGCTCGTCTGGCACGCCGATCACCTGCACGTCCCGAACCTTGGGATGGGTGTAGATGAAGTCCTCAATTTCCTTGGGGTAGATATTCTCGCCACCGCGGATAATCATGTCCTTGATACGGCCGGTGATCTTGAAGTTGCCGTCGGGAGTGCGGCGGGCCAGGTCGCCGGTATGGAGCCAGCCGTCCTTATCGATGGCGGCGGCCGTAGCCTCGGGCATCTTGTAATAGCCCTTCATAATATTGTAGCCCTTGGCGCAGAACTCGCCGTCCACATCGTCGGGCAGGTCCTCATAGGTCTCGGGATCCACAATCTTGCACTGGACGCCGAACAGGGGACGTCCCACGGTGTTTACGCGGACATCCAGGGAATCGTCCACATGGCTCTGGGTGCAGCCGGGAGAGGATTCCGTCTGGCCGTAGACAATGGTGATCTCGTTCATGTGCATCTTGTCCACCACATCCTGCATCACCTTCACCGGGCAGGGAGAGCCGGCCATAATGCCGGTGCGCATGCAGGAGAAGTCGGTTTTCTCAAAGTTCTCATGCTCCAGCATGGCGATGAACATGGTGGGAACGCCGTGGAAAGCGGTGATCTTCTCCTGGTTGATACAGTGCAGTCCCTTCCGGGGAGAGAAGGCGGTGATGGGGTACATGGACACGCCGTGAGTCATAGAGGCGGTCATGGCCAGCACCATGCCGAAACAATGGAACATGGGCACCTGGATCATCATCCGGTCGGCGGTGGAAAGATCCATACAGTCGCCGATGGCCTTGCCGTTGTTCACCACGTTGTAGTGGGTGAGCATAACACCCTTGGGGAAACCCGTAGTGCCGGAGGTGTACTGCATGTTGCACACGTCGTCCTTGTGGACATGGCGGCGGCGGTTCTCCACCTCTGTGGGGGGAACAGAATCGCCCAGGCCCATGGCGTGCTCCCAGGTGTAGCAGCCCTTTTGGTGGCTGTCGATGGTGATGACGTTCCGCAGCACGGGCAGCCGCTTGGAATGAAGCTTGCCGGGCAGGCTGCCCTGCAGCTCAGGGCAAAGCTCCTTGATGATGCCCACATAATCCGAGTCCTTGTAGCCGTCGATCATCACCAGGGTGTGGGTGTCGGACTGGCGCAGCAGGTACTCGGCCTCGTGGATTTTATAGGCGGTGTTCACCGTAACCAGCACGGCGCCGATCTTGGTAGCCGCCCAGAAGGTGATGTACCACTGGGGTACATTGGTGGCCCAAATCGCCACATGGTCCCCCTTCTTCACGCCCATGGCAATGAGCGCCCGGGCAAACTGGTCCACGTCGTCCCGGAATTCCGAATAGGTGCGGGTGTAATCCAGCTCGGTGTACTTAAAGCAGATCTGGTCGGGAAACTCCTTGACCATGCGGTCCAGCACGTCGGGGAACGTGGCGTCAATCAGGGTCTCCTTGGGCCAGACAAACTTGCCGGTGTGGGAGCGGTTGTCCTGCAGCTCGCCCTCCTTCATGGACAGGCCGGCAAAATAGTCGTGCATATAGTTGGCAAACTGAGGGAACACCACGCCGGCGTCGGAAAGCTCCTGGGCCCAGCGTTTGACCCACTCCAGAGAGATGTAGCCGTCATAGCCGCTGTCCACCAGAGCGTCCAGCATTTCGTGAATGGGCAGGTCGCCCTCGCCCATCATCCGGTACTGGGGCCGGCCGTCTACCATAACACTGTCCTTTACATGGACATATTTGATGAAACCGCCCAGGTTCCGCACGGTCTCCCGGGGGGACTCCCCGGCGTAGCGGTAGGGGTGGTGCATATCCCACAGGGCCGCCACAGAAGGCATGTTCACCTTATCCAGCAGGGCGCGCAGGCGCTTGGTATCGGCGTAGACGCCGTTGGTTTCCACCAGCAGGCACACGCCAAAGCCCTGGGCAATGGTACCCAGCAGCTTCAGAGCCTCTGCCACAAAGCTGTCGTCCACCTCTCCCTCGGGCTGGGGGTAGCGGTCGCCCAGCACACGGATGTAGGGTGTACCCAGCTTCTTGGCCAGCACAATGTACTGGGTGATCTCTGAGATATTCTTGTCAAAATCTTCCTTGTATTTCAGGCCGCAGCCAGACGCCAGGCAGGGGATCTCCAGCCCCAGAGAACGCAGCTTATCTAGGGTCTTAGGCAGTCGCTCGTCGGTAAAGGGACGTGCGTGTACGGCGAAAATTTCTTCTCCCAGCCCGCGGATTTCAATGCCGCCAAAGCCCAGGTCTTTTGCCATGGTGTAAATGTCAGTCCAGGAAAAGTCCGGGCAAGCCAGGGTAGAAAAACTGATTTTCATGGAGATTCCACCTCGTTTTATAAATATGATTGTATTATTATAAAGCGCCCCCAAGTTTCACACAAGGGGGCGCTTTCAGTTTTGTCTATTTCACTAATTTTCGTTCACAAGCCTTGCCACAAACCAGAGAGTTTACTTTCCGCAAGTCCGGCCAATATCCCTGCGGTACATGGCGCCCTCGAAGGAGATTTTTTCCACACCGGCGTAAGCCCTGGAAAGAGCTTCCTCCAGGGTGTCTCCCAAGGCGGTGACGCCCAGCACCCGGCCGCCGTTTGTCAGGAACCTGCCGTCCTCCAGCCTGGTGCCGGCGTGATAGACGGTGACGCCCTCAGCCTGGCCGTTTGCATCCAGGCCGTGAATCTCCAATCCCTTGGGATAGCTGCCGGGATAGCCGCCGCTGGCCATCACCACACAGGCGCAGGCCCGCTGGTCCCACTGAATGTCCACCTCCGCCAGCCGCTCCTGGGCCACCGCCTGGACAATCCGGGCGAAGTCGGTCTTTAAGCGGGGCAGCACCACCTGAGTCTCCGGATCGCCAAAGCGGGAGTTGTACTCAATCACCTTGGGACCGTTGGGGGTAAGCATCAAGCCGAAGTACAAGCAGCCCTTAAAGGGCCGGCCCTCGGCATTCATGGCCTTCATGGTGGGGAGAAAAATCTTTTCCATGCACTCCTGAGCCGTCTCATCGGTGAAGAAGGGATTGGGGCTGATGGTCCCCATCCCCCCGGTATTGGGACCTTTGTCCCCATCATAGGCCCGCTTGTGGTCCATAGAGGACACCATGGGAACCAGGGTCTTGCCGTCGGTAAAGGCCAGCACGGACACCTCCGGGCCGGTGAGGAATTCCTCCACCACCACATGGGCGCCGCTTTCCCCGAAAATCTTATCCTCCATAATGGAATGGAGAGCGGTCTTGGCCTCCTCCTCATTCTGGGCGATGATGACCCCCTTGCCCAGAGCCAGACCGTCGGCCTTGATGACAGCCGGATAGGTCCCCTGTGCCTTGATATAGTCCAAGGCGGCGGCAGGGTCGGCAAAGACCTCATACCCCGCGGTGGGAATGCCGTACTTCTTCATCAGGTTTTTGGAAAACACCTTGCTGGCCTCAATCTGGGCGGCAGCGGCGTTGGGGCCAAAGCAGGGGATGCCCGCGGCCTCCAGGAAATCCACCATGCCCGCGGCCAGGGGGTCGTCCGGGGCCACGAACACCAGATCCACCTGCTTCTCCTTGGCAAGAGCCAGCATGCCCTCCTTGTCCATAGCGCTTACCGAAAAGCACTCCGCGTCCCGGCTGATGCCCCCGTTGCCCGGGGCGCAGTACAGGGCCTCCACCAGAGGGCTTTCCTTCAGCTTGCGGACAATGGCATGCTCCCGTCCGCCGCTGCCGATCACTAATATCTTCATGGAAATCGTTCCTTTCTGCCTGATATCTTTACAACAGCCGCCACACGTCTGTCAGGGTGGAACAGGTGAAGTCCGCCTGCCCGTCCCTCCGATGAACCTGAATGGTGTGCCAGCCTGCGGCCTTGGCGCCGGCCAGCTCCTTGGGGTCTCCGCTGACCATCCAGATCATGCCGGGAAAGTGAGCGGCCAATTCCGCCCGGCGGTACATCCCCTCTCCATAGCTGCCCGCCAGCTCAACCCGGCCGGACACCACCCGGTTCAGGAAAAAGCCTTCCAAATACAGCTTGGGCAGCAGCCCTGTTATATGAGGGAAACCCTCGGCCAACAAATAATTTTGAAAGCCCTTATAGGCACACAGGGCCAAGGTTGCCGCCGCATCTGGATAAACCCGGTACTGACCAGGATCCATTGGGCCGCCGTCTTGGGAAGCAGGCTCTGCCAAAGTACCCAGGAACCCCCAAAAAACCGCTTTCCGCATGGGCTTTGCCCCCCTTCCTCCGGTGGAAAATCAGTGGTGGAACAAACGGATGCCGGTAAAGGCCATAGCAATTCCGTATTTGTCGCAGGTCTCAATGACGTTGTCGTCTCGGATGGAGCCGCCGGGCTGGGCGATAAACTCCACGCCGGACTTGTGGGCACGCTCAATGTTGTCCCCAAAGGGGAAGAAGGCGTCGGACCCCAGGGCCACGCCGGTCATGCCGGAGAGCCACTGCCGGCGCTCTTCCCGGGTGAACTCCTCCGGCTTTTCCGTGAAGAACTGCTGCCAGGCTCCCTCGGCCAGCACGTCCATGCACTCGTCGCCGATGTACACATCAATGGTGTTGTCCCGGTCGGCCCGGCGGATGCCCGGCTTAAAGGGAAGCTCCAGCACCTTGGGACACTGACGCAGATACCAGTTATCCGCCTTGTTGCCCGCCAAGCGGGTGCAGTGGACCCGGCTCTGCTGGCCGGCGCCCACGCCGATGGCCTGGCCGTTTTTCACATAGCACACAGAGTTGGACTGGGTGTACTTCAGGGTGATGAGAGAGACAATCAAATCCCGCTTGGCCTCGGGGGTGAGGGTCTTATTCTGGGTGGGCAGGTTCTTCAGCAGGCTCTCGTCGATCTTCAGCTCGTTTCTCCCCTGCTCGAAGGTGACGCCGAACACGTCCTTGCGCTCAATGGGATCGGGCTTATAATCGGGATCGATCTGGACCACGTTGTAGCCGCCCTTGCGCTTTTGCTTTAAGATCTCCAAAGCTTCGTCGGTATAGCCGGGGGCGATGACGCCGTCGGACACCTCCCGCTTCAGGAGCAGAGCGGTTTCCCTGTCGCACACATCAGAAAGGGCGGCCCAGTCCCCGTAGGAGGACATGCGGTCCGCGCCCCGGGCGGCGGCATAGGCGCTGGCCAAGGGGGAAAGCTCCAGATCGTCCACAAAGTAGATTCTCTTCAGGGTGTCGGAAAGGGGCACATACACGGCGGCCCCCGCGGGGCTGACGTGCTTGAAAGAGGCGGCGGCGGGCAGGCCGGTGGCCTCCTTCAGCTCCTTTACCAGCTGCCAGCTGTTCAGGGCATCCAGAAAATTGATGTAGCCGGGCTTGCCGTTTAAGACGGTGACGGGCAGCTCCCCGCCGTCCCTCATGAAGACGCGGGAGGGCTTTTGGTTGGGGTTGCAGCCGTATTTCAGGGACAATTCGTTTGCCATGTTCCATTCATCCTTTCTGATTCAGCTCACTGATTCTTGTTGACGATGCGGGTTTCTGTTCCGCCGGTGGTCAGGTCGATGGTCCGCACAAACAAAGACACCTTGTTGTCCTGGTTCAGATTTTCCCACAGGCTGGCGGTAAAGGCATCGATATCCCCTTCGATGGAGACAGGGGTGGGCTCCCCTTCGTAGGAGGGGATGGGGTCCCCATCGCACTTGTAGGTGTGGATGAAATGGCCCAGGCCCGGCTGGCCCGGGTACTCGAAGGTCTGGCGCAGGCAGCCGGTACCGGCCTCGTCGGCGGCCTTGAGGATAGACAGCTTATAGCTGCCGTCGGGGCTTAAAAGCCCGGAGATGCGGGGGGTCCAGTTGGGGCCGTCGGGCTCGAATTCCCGGGTGCGCAGGGCCTCCTCAAAGGTCTTGCCCTCCTTCAGAAAGTCATAGACGGTGTCCGTCTGATCGCCGTTGGTGACAATGGTGGCCTCTCCCAACACCCGCACGGGAGCGTAGATGACCAAAGAGGGGTCGGCGAGCTTTGCCGGGTCGAAGGCCTGGGTGCGGATGCCCGCGCCCTCCTCCACAAACACCCGGTTGCGGCTGTTCTCGCTGCGGCCCATGATAAAATAGGCGATGACGGCCTGTTTTCCGTCGGCGCTCTGGCCGATGACAATGCCCCGGCCGGGATAGCTGTTGCCCGCCAGGTCCTGCTTGATGTCCACTGGTTTCATAGTGTGATACTCCTCTCTGAAAATCCCGTTTATTCCGAAATACGCACCACGCCGTCCTCCACGGACAGCTTTCCCTGGCAGAACAGGGACACCGCCTGGGGAAGCAGAATCCATTCGGCCTCCTCCATCACCCGGCGCTGGAGGGTTTCGGGGGTGTCGCCCTCCTTCACCTCTACGGCTTTTTGCAGGATGATGGGCCCGCCGTCACAGACCTCGTTGACAAAGTGAACCGTGGCTCCCGTGACCTTCACGCCCCGGGCCAAGGCCGCCTCGTGAACATGGAGGCCGTAATATCCCTTGCCCCCAAAGGCAGGCAGCAGGGCCGGGTGCACGTTGATAATGCGGTTGCGAAAGGCCTCCACAAAGTTGTCCCCGGTGATGGTGAGGAACCCCGCCAGCACCACCAGGTCCACCTGACGCTCCTTCAGGGCGTCGATGAGGGCCTGGCTGTAAGCGTCCACGTCTGGATAGTCCTTCCGGCGAAGAGTGACAGCCTCGATGCCGGCGTTTTTGGCCCGCTCCAGGGCATAGGCGTCCGGGCGGCTGGAAATGACCACCCGCAGCTTTCCGTTTACAATCTGTCCGGCCTGCTCCGCGTCGATGAGCTTTTGCAGGTTGGTCCCCCCGCCGGACACCAGCACACCGATGTTCAGCACAGGATAACCCCCTCGTCCCCTTCTGTCACTTCACCCAGGACAACAGCCTCTTCCCCGGCCTTCTGGAAGGCGTCCACAGCGGCCTGGGCGGTCTCTTTGGAGACTGCCACGCACAGGCCCACGCCCATGTTGAAGGTGTTGAACATATCCCGCTCGGGGATATTGCCCGCGGCCTGGAGCAGACTGAAGATGGGCAGCACCGGCACGGCGGCCTTCTCAATCTTGGCGGTGAGGCCGGGCCTGAGCATGCGGGGAATGTTCTCGTAAAAGCCGCCGCCGGTGATGTGGGAGATGGCCTTGATGTCCGCGGCCTGAATCGCTGCCAGAACCGGCTTTACATAAATGCGGGTGGGGGTGAGCAGCGTCTCTCCCAGGGTAGCGCCCAGCTCGTCGTAGCGGCGGGAGAGGATCTCCCTGTCTGCCTGGTCGTCGGCGCCGATGCCAAAGACCTTCCGCACCAGGGAAAAGCCGTTGGAGTGGACGCCGGAGGACCGCACCCCCAGCAGCACGTCCCCAGCCTGGAGCCGGGAACCGTCGATGATCTTCTTCTTGTCCACGATGCCCACAGTAAAGCCGGCCAAGTCGTAGTCCTCGGCGGGCATCATGCCGGGATGCTCGGCGGTTTCTCCGCCGATGAGGGCGCAGCCGGACTGGACGCAGCCCTCGGCAACCCCCGCCACGATCTGGGCGATCTTCTCCGGGTAATTCTTTCCGCAGGCGATGTAATCCAGGAAGAACAGAGGCTTGGCGCCGCAGCACACCACGTCGTTGACGCACATGGCCACCGCGTCGATACCGATGGTGTCATGCTTGTCCAGGAGAATGGCGATTTTCAGCTTGGTGCCAACGCCGTCGGTGCCGGAAACCAGCACCGGCTCCTCCATGCCGGACAGATCGGGAGCGAACAGGCCTCCGAACCCGCCGATACCCGACACCACCCCGGGGATTACCGTGCGCTTGACATGCTCCTTCATCAGTTCCACAGACTCGTATCCCGCGGTGACGTCCACGCCCGCGGCCTTATAGCTGTCGCTGTAACTTTTCATCCGTTTTCCACTCCTAAATTTGTTGATACCTGGCCCGCGCCTTACAGGACCCAGTTGCCGTTTTCCATAATCGCTGTCTTTCGCCCATCCCCTGTACAGCCTGCAACAGAAAGCTCCTTACAGCCGATCATAAAGTCCACATGAATGATGGAATCGTTGACACCCCGGGCCTTCAGCTCCTCGGGGCTCATGCTTTCAAAGCCGGGGACGCACTCGCCGAAGCCCCGGCCCAGGGCCACATGGCAGGCGGCGTTTTCATCGAACAGGGTATTGTAGAACAAAATTCCTGACTGGGAAATGGGCGAATCCACTGGAACCAGGGCCAGCTCTCCCACCATGGAGGCGCCCTCGTCCACGGCCAGCAGCTTCTCCAGCAGGGCCTGCCCCTGTTCCGCCTGGCAGGAAACAGCCTTGCCGTTTTCAAAGGTGATGGAGAACTTGTCGATCAAGTTTCCCTGGTAGGACAGGGGCATGGTGGAGACCAAGGTACCCGCGCACCGGCTCCGCAGGGGGGTGGTGTACACCTCTTCCGTGGGCATGTTGGGGTTGTAGAAGGTGCCGTCTGGCAGGGTATCCCCGCCGCCGTGCCACTGGGCGCCGGGAATCAGCCAGCAGGTGAAGTCCGTGCCGTTGGGCGCGGAAAAATGCAGATACTCCAAGTCCAAAGCACTGAGCTTCCGGCACCTCTCCTCCAGCTCTCTGTTGTGAGTGTCCCACTCCGCGAAAGGATCGTTGTCCTCCGTGACCCGCGCCGCTTCCAAAATGGCCCGCCACAGCTTTTCCACGGCCACGCTGGCCCGGTCCTCTGGAAAGACCTTTTTGGCCCATTTTTTCGAGGGCGCCGCAATGATGGTCCACTGGCTTTTATTGTCCATGGCATCCCGGTAGGGCTTTAACACCCGGCCCCGGGCAGCGCTGGACTTTTGCAGCTTTTCCACGTTCACGCCCTTCAGGCCGTCTGGGTCCTCGGACATAATGTGGATCATGGCCGGGAGGGTGTCCACCAGGTGCTGCTGCCGGGCCTTTTCCCACTCCTCCACCTGAGAGAGCTGGGCCAAGCTTTCATGGCGGTATTTCAGCTTGGTGCAGGTTTGATCCTCCCAGCGCATTTCCACCCACTTGGCCCCGGCGCGGTAGGCCTCTTCCGCCACCAGGGCGGCAAACTCGTGCTGCTCCACCTGGGCATAGATCACGCAGCCCTGCCCCTTTTTCAGATTCACGCCCCGGCGCACCGCCAGCTGGGCGTACTTGCGTATGACGGACTTCTTCACGGACCGTCCCCCTTTCCCGCCCCAGGCCAGCAGGGGCGCATCCACTTGGGAGCTGAGACCCTTACAGCTCCTTTACCTTCTCCTGAAGAGCGGCGTTTTTCTTGGCCACGCCCTGGGCCATGTCCTCCTTCATCTGGGCCAGCTGCGCGGCCAGGCCCTCGTCGGAGAGAGCCAGCATCTGGCAGGCCAGGATGGCGGCGTTGTCGGCCCCGTCGATGGCCACGGTGGCCACAGGAATGCCCGAGGGCATCTGTACCGTGGAGAGCAGGGCGTCCAGACCGTCCAGGGTGGAGGATTTCACCGGAATGCCGATTACCGGCAGGGTGGTGTGGGCCGCCAGAACACCGGCCAGGTGAGCCGCCTTGCCTGCCCCGGCGATGATAACGCCAAAGCCGTTGTCCTTGGCGGTTTTGGAAAACTCTGCCGCCGCGTCCGGCGTCCGGTGGGCGGACATGACCCGCACCTCCATCGGAATGCCAAAACTTTTCAGCCGTTTAATGGCGGGCGCAAACACAGGAAAATCGCTGTCGCTGCCCATGATTACCGCTACTTTCTTGCTCATAACCGATCCCATCCTTTCCAAAAAAACAAGCATACATCAAAAGTATACACGGAAATGGAAAAAAGCGCAAGGTTTCCCGCCCTGTGTGTGAAAAAAAGAAAGGGCAGGCAGAGCCTGTCCTTTCCCGCAGACACGTTTTATTCTACCGGCAGAAGAGGGGACTCCTCCTCGGGGGCGGGCAGCTCGCCGCTGAACCCCGGCAGCGGGGTAATGGGAAGCTGCTCTGGAGTGGGAGCGTCCGGGCCGGGAACCATCACGCGGGGATCTACCAGCACGGCTCTCTCCCCCAGCCCCGCGGAAGCCGCTCCCCCTACGGAGCCGGCTCCCAGGCAGAAGGGCAGCGCCAAAGCCCCTGCCCACAGCAAAACCGCCTTTTGCAGCCAAGCCTTCCTTTTCACAGAAATTCCTCCTTTTTAAAATCCCTTTTCCACCTTCAGTATAGCCCTTGGGCCGTTTTCCTTAATTCCCGGTTGGAAAGAAGAAGAATTTTTTCAGACTTTCCAACACCGCTAAGCCCCGTCTCCCCTAGAGCCAGCGTATAGCAAGCGAGGCCGCCGCAAGCCGCGGCAGCCTCGTTTCCTGTCTTATCCTCTTCCCGCAGGCGGCACGTCGGTCATCAGCTCCTTGACAGAGGTAGCAAGCCCTGCCAGGCTCTGGATGTTGGAGGGGATGATGATCTTGGTGGCCTTCCCGTCGGCAGCTTTCTCAAAGGCCTCCAAGCTCTTGATGGCGATAACCTGCTCGCTGGGATTGGCCTCGTTCATCAGCTTGATAGCGTCAGCCACGGCCTTCTGCACTGTCAGCACCGCCTCGGCCTCGCCCTGGGCCTCTCGGATTTTGGTCTCCTTGATGGCCTCGGCCCGCAGCACGGCGGACTCCTTCTCGCCCTCGGCGATGAGGATGGCGCTGCGCTTTTCACCCTCGGCGTCCAGGATTTTGGCCCGGCGCTCCCGCTCGGCCTTCATCTGCTTCTCCATGGAGTCCTGGATCTCCTTGGGCGGCACAATGTTTTTCAGCTCCACTCGGTTGACCTTGATGCCCCAGGCGTCGGTGGCCTCGTCCAGCACCACCCGGATTTTGGAGTTGATCACGTCCCGGGAGGTGAGGGTGTGGTCCAGCTCCATCTCGCCGATGATGTTCCGCAGCGTGGTGGCGGTCAGGTTCTCGATGGCGGAGATGGGATTCTCCACCCCGTAGGCGTAGAGCTTGGGGTCGGTAATCTGAAAATACACCACCGTGTCAATCTGCATGGTGACATTGTCCTTGGTGATGACCGGCTGGGGCGGGAAGTCGATGACCTGCTCCTTCAGGCTAACCTTCTTGGCGATGCGGTCTAAAAACGGAATTTTCACATGCAGGCCGGTACCCCAGCTGGCATGAAAGGCGCCCAGACGCTCCACCACAAAAGAGTGAGCCTGGGGAACAATTTTGATGTTGGCCACAATGACAGCCAGAATGAACACAATCAGCACGACAACCAGTACCAGGGTTCCAAGCACAGCGGGATCAATCATTTCTACCTCTCCTTCTCCTCTTCGGGCGCAAGGGGTGTTACCACCAGGGTTACGCCCACAATCTGTTCAATCCGCACCTTAGTCCCCGCGGGGATTTTCCCATCGGGCTGGGAGGAATAGGCCGCCCAGCTGGCTCCCAGCACTGTCACCCGACCGGTGGACAGCACATTGTCCACGTCCTGGATAATGATGCCCGTGGCCCCCACAACCCGGTCGGCGTTGGTGCGAACTCTCTGCCGGCCCACAAGCTTTTTCGCCAAAGGACGGGTTAGGGCAAGGGTCCCCAGGGCCACTGCCGTAAACAGGAGAACCTGCAGCCAGATGGGACCGCCGCACACGCTGACAATCAGAGCCACAATGCCCGCGGGTACAAACCACACCGACACCAAAGCAGGGATCAGCGCCTCAGCGATCGCCGCCAGAATCGCCACTCCAAGCCAGACAAAACTCATCACATGCACAGCCATTCCCCTTTCCAAACCCATTCCAGGCCAAAAACAGCCCAGGCTTTAGCTTTACTATACACGAATTGGGGAACAAAAGCAAGCAAAACCGTGAGAAACCACCTGAAAAACCTGTATTTTCCTGCCGCAAGCGGCTCTTGACTCCCGCGCCGGAAGGGACGGGGCTTGTTCCCCCATCACGGGGTTTGCTGAAGGCGCAGGAGGGTCAGGCCCACCTCTCCGCTTCGGGCGGCGATGGAGCCGGAATAGGTCAGGGTGAAGGTGGTGGCGCTGGGAGCCTGCAAAATGAAATGGGCCGATCCCACCGCGCTGGAACCGTTGGCGGTGGTGGCAAAGTAGACGCCGCTTTCCAGATGGGCCGATCCTCCCCAGCTGGGAGTGACCTGCAGATACCCCGGCTGGCTCAGGGTGGCGGACACCTTGTAGGACACCAGATAATTCCCTGCCGCCAATCCCACCTGCTGAGAGCTGGGCTGGGTGATATTCCCTGTTGGGTCCGCCGCGCCGGGAAACAGGTCAATGCTCTGCCCGGGAGTGAACTGGGCCTGAAAGGTGTAGAAGGACGCGGCGCTGCTTGGGGGAACCGTTCCCGCGGGGCCGGTGCTGCCGGTGGGGCCTGTGGGGCCAGCAGGGCCTGGCTCTCCTTGAGGACCGGGCGGACCCTGCTCCCCCTGGAGGCCGGTGCTACCAGTGGCTCCCGTTGGCCCGGCGGGACCAGGCTCCCCTTGGGGGCCGGGCGGACCCTGCTCCCCCTGGGGGCCGGTGCTGCCAGTGGCTCCCGTTGGTCCGGCGGGACCAGGCTCTCCTTGAGGGCCGGGCGGACCCTGCTCCCCCTGGGGACCTGTGCTGCCAGTGGCTCCCGTTGGTCCGGCGGGACCAGGCTCTCCTTGAGGGCCGGGCGGACCCTGCTCCCCCTGGGGACCGGTGCTGCCGGTGGCTCCCGTTGGTCCGGCAGGGCCTGGCTCTCCCGGAGGGCCGGGCGGGCCTGGGCAGCAGCAGGGTCTCCCATAATAGTAAACGTGATCCATGATATCTCCCCTTTCCGCAGCAGGTCTGCCCACCATTCTATGCGGCAAAAAACCGCGGCGTGCAAAAAAACGGGACCGCCGCTCCCGCAGTGATCCCGTCTCCGTTTTAGAAGGTGTAAAAGGCTCTTTCGCCCAGTCTCCCTCACTCGATATTCTCGCCCAGGGTGCCTTGGCTCTGGGCAGTAAGATAGGCATTGATAAAGCCGTCCAGATCGCCGTCCATCACGGCGTTGACGTTGCCCGTCTCAAAGCCGGTGCGGTGATCCTTCACCATGGTGTAGGGCATGAACACATAGGAACGGATCTGGCTTCCCCAGGTGATCTCCTTCTGCTCGCCCTTGATGTCGGAGATCTTCTCCAGGTTTTCCCGCTCCTTGATCTCCATCAGCTTGGCCACCAGCATTTTCATGGCCACCTCTCGGTTTTGGAACTGGCTGCGCTCCACTTGACAGGACACGGTGATGCCCGTGGGAATGTGGATCAGCCGCACAGCGGAGGAGGTCTTGTTGACCTTCTGACCGCCGGCGCCGCTGGCCCGGTAAACCTCCATTTTGATGTCCTCCGGGGGGATCTCCACGGTGTTGTCCAGCTCCATTTCGGGCATGACCTCCAGAGAGCTGAAGGAGGTGTGGCGGCGTCCCGCCGCGTCAAAGGGGGACACCCGCACCAGCCGGTGAACGCCCGCCTCGCCCTTTAAATAGCCGTAGGCGTTTTCTCCCTCCACCATGATGGAGGCGCTCTTCAGGCCGGCCTCGTCCCCATCCAGGTAATCCAGGGTGGTGACCTTAAAGCCGTGGCGCTCCGCCCAGCGGTTATACATGCGGAACAGCATCTCCGCCCAGTCCTGGGCCTCGGTGCCGCCAGAGCCGGCGTGGAAGGTGAGAATGGCGTTGTTTTTATCGTATTCCCCTGTGAGCAGGGTGGCGAGCCGCATGGAGGCAATCTCCTGGGTGATGGCCTCAATCTCCTCTTTGGCCTCGTCTACCAGGGACAGGTCCTCGGCCTCGTCGCCCATCTCGATGAGGGCCATGCAGTCCTCCGCCCGGCCTTGCAGCCGCTGATAGGCCTCATCCTTGTCTTTGAGAGCGGCCATGCGCTGGGTAACCTTCTGGGCCTGCTCCATATTGTCCCAAAAGCCAGGCTCGGCGGACTTGTGCTCCAGCATGTCCACCTCTTCCCGCAGCTTTTCCAGGCCCAGGGAATCCCCTAGGCTGGCCAGGGCCTTTTCCTGTTCCTCCAGCTGGCGTTTTAATTCCTCAAATTGCAGCATAGTACTATGGACAACCTTTCCAAATCGTAGTCTTGTAGTATTATACAGGAAACCGGGCGGATTGTAAACCGTTTCTTGCGCCAAAGACAGGGAAACAACCCCCTTTTCATTGCGTCAAAATTGTGAAAGTTATTAACAGACTGAAAATTCAGCCGGGAATTCATTGCGCTTTTGACAAGAATCGTGTAAAATAAGTGCAATGAAAAATCTATCTGCAACGCAGCTGTAAAGGAAAGGACCATTTATGCTGGATTACACTGGAATCAAGTGTCCCGTGTGCGGGGTACCCTTCCGCTCTGGGGACGACATTGTTGTGTGTCCGGAGTGCGGCGCGCCTTATCACCGGGCCTGTTATCAGGAAAAAGGCGAATGTATTTTTGACGACCTGCATAAAGAGGGAAAAGAGTGGAAACCGCCCGCTCCCCCCCAAGCCCCGGACCCCCGCACCGAGATCAAGGACCAGGAGTGTCCTGTCT
This sequence comes from uncultured bacterium, assembly GCA_905215055.1. Classification (GTDB taxonomy): domain Bacteria; phylum Bacillota; class Clostridia; order Oscillospirales; family Acutalibacteraceae; genus Acutalibacter. The sequence goes on along the minus strand of CAJMOH010000044.1, from coordinate 5,397 downwards.
GTGGCACTCTGAACGGCCACAGCGCCTTGTTCTGCAACCGCTGCGGCGCCTCTCTCACCGGGCAGCCCCAGCAGTATCAAAACACAAGCCAGACCAAGGACCGGGACACCGGCGCCTATGGCCAAACACCTCCCCAGGCGGGAGGGGGCTTTGGCTTTAACCCGCCTCGAAGCGGCTTTGGCGGCACGGTGCCGCCCTTTGCCTATGACCCCATGGGCGGCGTCTCCCCCGCCGAGCCTTTGGACGCGGGTGTCACCTTTGGAGACGCCTCCAAGCTGGTAAAGCAAAATACCGCCTATTATATGCCGGTGTTTCGCTATATGAAAACCACGGGGAAGAACAAGTTCAATTTTATGGCCTTCCTGTTCTCTGGCGCCTGGATGCTCTATCGCAAGCAGTACAAGTATGGGGCCATTGTCACCGTCCTTATGTTCGCGCTGTACATCGGCTATCTGTGCGCCAATATCTTCGTGGCCACCCCTGTGATGCTGGACCTGATGACTCAGGCCGGCATGGACACCAGCCAGCTGCTCTATCCCAACAACGAGCAGCTGATGGTGATGACTCAGCTGCTGATGGAGCAGCCCATTCTCTACCTCTATCTGTGCCTGCCCATGGTGTGCCTGCTGACCATGCTGGTGGTGATGATTGTCACCGGCATGCGGGGCAACAAAATGTATATGCGCCACTGTATCCGCACCGTGCGGGAGGTGAAGGCAAGCGGCAACGACGGGGACCCCAACAACACCCTGGACGCCAAGGGCGGAGTGAACACCTCCATTGCCATCTGCCTGTTTGTCTGCTATATGATTGTTGTAAACATCCCTCTGTGGCTGTAAGCTGGGGGGTGGAGAGGCGGGGCGCCTTTGCCCGGCCTCTTCTTTCGCCGCGAGACCGCGGCAGCCACGCTTCCCACAGGACTTTTGAGAAGGAGATGCTTTTTATGAAAAAAGTGCGCAAGGCTGTTATTCCAGCGGCGGGGCTGGGCACTCGGGTGCTTCCCGCCACCAAGGTAATGCCCAAGGAAATGCTGCCCATTGTGGACAAGCCCGCTATCCAATATATTGTAGAGGAGGCGGCGGCTTCTGGCATCGAGGACATTCTCATTATCACAAACCGCGGCAAGGGGCTTTTGGAGGACCACTTTGACCGCGCTCCCGAGCTGGAGCGGCGGCTTTCCGGCGACCCTGCCAAGGAGCGGATTTTGGAGGAGATTGTGGGCATCTCCAAGCTGGCCAACATCTTCTATGTGCGGCAGAAAGAGACCAAGGGCCTGGGCCACGCCATTGGCTGCGCCCGGGAATTTGTGGGCGACGAGCCCTTTGCCGTTCTCTATGGCGACGATGTGATTCTGGGAGACGACCCGGCCTGCGGCCAGCTGATCCGGGCCTACGAGCAGTTTGGCAACGGCGTGGTGGGCGTGAAGGAGGTCTCCCGAGAGGCCATCCGCAAGTATTCCTCCCTGAAGGTAGAGCCGATTCGAGACAACTACTTTCTGTGTACCGACATGGTGGAAAAGCCCCAGCCCGGCCAAGAGCTGTCTCTCTACTCCATTTTGGGGCGGTGCGTGCTGCCCCCGGAGATCTTTGACATTCTGGAACAGACTCCTCCCGGCGCCGGAGGGGAAATTCAGCTGACCGACGCCATGAAAGCCCTGGCCCGCCGGGACGGCATGACCGCCGTGGACTTTACCGGCACCCGGTATGACATGGGCAACAAGCTGGGCATTATGCAGGCCAGCGTAGAGGTGGCCTTGAAGCATCCGGAGATTGGAGAGGATTTCCGAACCTATCTAAAGGAGCTGTGCAAGACCCTTTGAACAAACGAACTGCCCCCTGGCGCCGCCGGGGGGATTTTTTGAAAGGAGCGATGAAGAATGGCTACCATTTATTTTCCCAGCTGCAACTTTACGAAGGCCAGCCCCCGAGCGGCGAAACGGCTGCGGGACTACATGAAGGAAAGAGTGCCGGTAGCGGGCTGCTGCCGGGTGGACAAGACACCCTACCCCGCCGGGGACACGGCCCTTTACTTCTGCCAGGCCTGCCGGGAAACCCTGGAGGCCAAGGAGGGCAATCAACTCCTGCTGGAAAACCTGTTTGTGTGGCTGGACCGGCAGGAGGACTTTCCCTGGCCGGATTACAGCGGGCTGGTTGTCAACGTGCAGGACTGCTGGCGGGACCGGAAGCACCCGGAAATCTTCCAGGCTGTGCGCTCCTGCCTGGGGAAGATGAGGGTTCAGGTCCGGGAGATGGAGGAAAACCGGGAGCGCTCGGTGTTTTGCGGGAACCTGCACTTTGAGCCTCACCTGCCGGAAAACATCGCTTTGGTAAAGGCGCGGCCCGGCGTGCCGCTGTATGATTTTCCAGAGGAGGAGCAGGCCCGGCTTTTCGCGGAGCAGGCGGCAAAGTATACCGCCCCTCTGGCTGTGACCTATTGCAACCGGTGTACCGCCGGCATTTCCCTGGGAGGCGGGAAAGCTGTCCATTTGATGGAGCTGGCCATGGGAACTTACTTGGAATAAAGGAAGTTTTTGCTTGACTTTTTCCCCGATTGCCGGTATAATATTACCCGTTGATTTTCGTTATTCTCTAGCGAAATTTCATCCTTGCTCCGGGACAAGCCAACTGCCCGGGGCCAAAAGACCAAAAGGAGGTGCAATACAAATGGCAGAAGGAAAGAACCTGTACGAAGTGGTGATCGTCACTTCCGCGAAGCTGGGCGAGGAAGGCAGCGCGGAGCTGGTGAACCGGTTCAAGGCTCTCATTGCGGAGCATGGTACTGTTGAAAGTGTTGACGATTGGGGGAAACGCCGTTTCGCCTATCCCATCGCGAAGCAGACCGAGGGTTATTACACTCTGATCAACTTCCAGAGCGGCCCTGAGTTTACCGCCGAGCTGGACCGGCGTCTGGGCATTACCGACGGCATCCTGCGGAACCTGATTGTCAAGCGGGATCCCCGCCATGTGGCCGCTTTGAACGCTCAGAAAGCGAAGAAGGCCGAAGAGAACAACATCGATGTGGAAGCCATTGCCGTGGAAGCCGTTGAGGCAACCGCTGCGGAATCCGCAGAGTGATCGAAAAGGAAAGCGAGTGTAAAGCATGCTGAATGTAGCGGCGATTGTGGGAAGGCTTTCGGCTGACCCGGAACTGAGACACACTGCTTCTGGCGTGGCGGTCACGTCGTTTACGCTGGCGGTGGACCGCAGCTATGCCAAGGCTGGCACCGAGCGTCAGACAGACTGGATTGACGTGGTAGCCTGGAGAAGCACAGCGGAATTTATCTGCAAATACTTCACCAAGGGCCAGATGATGGCGGTAACGGGATCCATTCAGACCAGAAGCTATGAGGACCGCAGCGGCAACAAGCGCAAGGCTGTGGAAATTCAGGCCAACGATGTAAGCTTTGTGGGCTCCAAGCGGGATAACCCCTCTGGCGGGGATTACGGCCAGGCCTATACCCGGCCCAGCAGCCCTGAGCCTCAGCAGCCCGCGGCGTTCAGCGAGCCTGCTCCCGCCTATTCCAGCGGAAGCAGCGAGGATTTTGAAGAGATCCTGGGGGACGACGACCTGCCCTTCTAATTTTAAGAAGGATGGCTGGAACGTTCTCCGTTGACTAAAAGCAAAGGAGGCTTTTTGGCATGGCAGATAGACCCGAAAGAGAAGTCCGCCGCGGCGGACGCAAGGGACGCAAAAAGGTTTGCAGCTTCTGCGTGGACCGCGCTCCCTACATTGATTACAAGGATGTGGCCAAGCTGCGCCGTTTCATCTCCGAGAGAGGCAAGATCCTCCCCCGCCGTGTGACCGGCACCTGCGCGTATCATCAGCGCGCTCTCACTGTGGCCATCAAGCGCGCCCGTCATCTGGCGCTGCTGCCCTACACTTCTGACTGATTGCCTGTCAGACACGAGGCTTTCCCCCAGGGGAAGGCCTCTTTCTGTTTGCGGACCTTTCCGGCTCAAGAGGGATGAGACGGAATCGGAGCGGCGGGCCTGCTTTTTTCCAGCCAAAGCCCCAAGCCTTCCCGCGCCTTTGACTCTGTTTTTCTGAAAGGAGACTGCCTATGAAATACTTTGACACACACATCCACTTTTTTCCGGACAAGCTGGCAGGCAAGGCCCTGCCAAAGCTGCGGGAAATCAGCAAGTGCGAAACGTACAGCGACGGCACCCGCTCCGGCACGGTGAAAAACCTGGAGGAATGGGGCTGCGCTGGAGGCATGGCCCTGCACATTGCCACCAACGCCCATCAGCAAACCTCGGTGAACAGCTTTGCCAAGGAGTCCCAGCACGACAGCATCTACTGCTTTGGCAGCGTGTTCCCCTTCGCGGAAAACGCCATTGAGGAAATGCACCGGATCAAGGAGATGGGGCTGTACGGCATTAAGCTGCACCCGGACTATCAGGAATTCTTCATTGGGGATGAGGCGGCGCTGCCCATCTACGCGGAGGCGGAGCGCCTGGGCCTGCCAGTGGCCTTTCACACAGGCCGAGACCCCCTCTCCCCTAACCTGGTCCACTGTCCCTCGGACGTGCTGGGGAAGATTGCCGACCTGTTTCCCCGGCTGACCATCATTGCCGCCCACATGGGAGGCATGGAGACGCCGGAGCTGGCCGCCAAGCATCTGGCCAGGAAGAAGAACGTCTATTTCGACACGGCCTTTGCCTCTCACTTTCTGGACGCCGCCACGTTTACAGAGCTTGTAAAGCTTCACGGGGCAGACAGGGTGCTTTTCGCCACGGACTGCCCCTGGTCTACCGCTCCGGCGGAAAAGGCCCTGCTGGACGCCGCCGGTCTGACACCGGCGGAACGGGAGCGCATTGCCTATGGCAACGCAGAAGAGCTTTTTGACATCACGGTTTGACATTTGCTTGAAAAACGGGTAGAATGGAGAAAACCACTCCCGTGAAAAAGGAGATTTGCCATGAAAAAAACCGCTGCCCTTTTGCTTGCCGCCGTCTTGTTCCTGTTGTGCGCCGGATGCTCTCAGCCTGACGCCCTGACGCTGGACCTTTTCCAAGGCTATGGCCAGCATTTGAAGCTGATTCACTTAAACGCCAGCTCCGGCGAAAAGGAGGAGCGCATGGAGGCCTTCTCTCAGGTTTTGGAGAACGCCGAGCCCCTGGACAAAAGCTTTTCCCTGTTTGCCTATTATCCGGACTATCTGCTGGAGTTGAACGACAATGGACAAACTACCACGGCCTATGTGGACGTCAACGGGAACTACATTGATTTTTATTACGATGGAGAAGAACAGCTGTATCGTTCCAACGTGACAGCGGCGGAATTCAAAAAGCTGGTTCATCAAAATTAAACGGACAAAAAGAGAGCCAACACTGTGGCTCTCTCAGCCTGTAGAAAAACCTGCTCCGGCAATTAAGCCAGAGCAGGTTTTTTGCT
>CAJMOH010000043.1 GCA_905215055.1 uncultured bacterium | reverse complement strand
GCTTCCGTTACCAATATTGACGGTCTGGATTACCGCACCATCAATCCCGAGGGCGGCGACTGGCAGGCGGCTGCCGTTGCCGAGGGCGCCCAGCTGCCTACGGCCACGCTGCGTACCAGCTCGGGCCTGGTGAAGCTGTACAAGCGGGGACAGGTGCTTTCCAGCTCCTACGAGGCGCTGCGCCTTCAGCGGCTGGATCTGTTCACCGTGGCTCTGGCCCAGATTGGCGCGGGCATTGCCGCGGCCCAGATGAACGACGCGGTAAACGCTCTGATCAACGGGGACGGCACCAAGAGCGGCATCACCTTTACGGCGGTCTCCGGCTCCTCTCTGGCGTACAGCGATTTTCTGTCTCTGTGGGGCAGCCTGTCTCCCTATCAGCTGAACGTGATTGCCGCCGGCACAGACGGGATTCAGAAGCTGCTGCAAATCACAGAGTTTAAGGACGCCCAGGCCGGGCTGAACTTCCAGGGTACGGGCAAGCTGTGTACGCCTTTGGGCGCTACCCTGGTCCATGTACCGGGCATGGAGGCCGGCAAGGTCATCGCCCTGGACAAGAACTGCGCCCTGGAAATGGTTCAGGCCGGGGGCGTCTGTGTGGACAGCGGAAAGCTTATCGACCGGCAGCTTGACAAGATCGCTGTCAGCGCCACCGCGGGCTTTGCCCGGATTTTCTCCGGCGCGGCCCAAGGTCTCAGCTATACAGTAGAATAAGGGAAAAGAAGGGGAGGAGGGGGACGAGCCGTCCCCCTTTTTCCTTATGTATGGTGTGTATGGCGGAAAGGAGAGAGAGCCATGGAACTGGATCGGACGGCTGTGAAAACAGCCTTTTCCCAGTACAGCGGAGAGACAGCCGATGAAGCCGGCACCAGCCGGGAAACCCTGTGCGCGGCTCTGTGCGCCCAGTGCGCCAGGCAGGTGGAGGGCTGGCTGCGTCCCGAGCTGACAGAAACGGATTTCGCGCTGTGGAAGGACGCCCTGGCGGAGCTGGCAGGGGCAGAGGCCTTTTATCAGCTGCTGCTTGCCGAGGAGGCGGTGACGCCCCAAAGCCTGACGGCGGGGAGCCTGAAGCTGGCGGGAGGCTCCAACAGCCAGAAGGCCCAGCGGCTGGCCGCGGAAAAGCGGCGGGCCGTGTCTCCGGCGCTGGTGGAGACGGACTTTTATTTTGGCAGAATGGAAAAGGGGGAGGACAATGGCCCAGCGGAGTGAAAGTTGGTTTCGCCGGACGGGACGGGTAACGCTGACCCGGGACGACGGCAGCCAGGCGGAGGGCTTCGGCCTGGTGATCCCCTGGGGGGAGGAGCAGGCCAACTTGTGGGGAGAGCGGAGCCACCCGCTGGGAAGGCTCCCAGGACCCCTGTATCAGTTTGTGGGCAGCTTTCCCCTGCTTTTGGAGGCCCGGGGGGCCAAGCTGACCCAGGGAGACGCCGCCTATCGGGTACTGCGGCCAGAGGCGGTTGCTTTGGGCGGAAAGCGTTTGTTTGAGAGGGCTTTGCTGGAAAGGTGGGAGGATTGATGGCAGAGGAGCTGCTGGATCAGGTTATCCAGCTTTTAGAGGAGCCGCTGGCGGGCGTGGAGCTGCGCCGTGCCTGGGGGCCGGGCTGGGCCTCCCGGCTGCTGGAGGGTCCGGTGGCCAGCGGGGAGGTGCTCTCCCATCACAGAGAGGGAGACCGGCAGGAAACAGTGCTGCGGTTTTCCCTGTTTGCCCCTGAGGCCCAGGAGAGGCGGGAGGCCGCTGCCGCTCTGGAAACGGCGGTGGTGCAGCTCTGTCCCGGCTGTGTGGAAATTGACCGGGAGGAGGAACGGGAGGACAGCCAGACCCGTCTGCCCTGTCTGTCCCTGCGGCTGGTTTTTGCCGGAGGCGCTTTGGGCATGGTTGTGAAGCTGGGTGGCAAAAACTATAAAGCGGCCGGCGCTGTGGTTTCCGCGTCCCAGTCTGGGACAGAGCTGACCTCCGTGGGGGAGGAAACGCCCTTTGCCCTGAGGGATGTCCGGCGGGAATATCAGGTGGAGCTGCGGGGCATTGATACGGACGGCCTGGAGAGAATGGCGGTGTTTACCGCGGAGCTGGGCGGCAGGGTGTATACGGGCTGCCGGTGGAAGGCATGGGAATATGGGACGGGAACAGCTGTGTTCCTGGCCACGGGATGCGAGGAAAAGGAGGAGTCCGCGTGAAGCAGGAGCAAGGGGTGACCGGACGGGACCGGGCCGAGGAGGTCTCTCGGGAAGTGGAACGGGACAGCCGGCGGTATCCGGCGTCCTTTTGAGGTGCGCGCCATGAATTTGATGGGGATGCGTTTTCGGGAATTCACCTGGCGGGACAACCCGGTGTCCCTGCGGGTGACAAGCGCCCGGCAGCTGGTGGAGGCCTCGGTTCCCTATGGGGAAAGCCGGGCGGAGGACCTGGGCCGCCGGGCCAGAAGGATCACCGGGGAGGGTTATTTTTCCGGGGAGGACTGCATGGAAAACTGGAACGGGTTGCAGGCGGCTTTTTCCCAAAAGGGTCCGGGCATGCTGCAGCTGCCGGGGGTGCCTCCCTTCTGGGCCTGGATGGACAGTCTGGAGCTGATTGGCGCCCAGGGCAAGGACCTGGTGCGGTACGCCTTCTCTTTCACGGAGTGGGAGGGGAAGGCGGCGTTTTCCGGCAGCGGCGTCTACACGGCCCAGGCAGGGGAAAGCCTGTGGGACTATGCCAGCCGGTGGGGCTGCTCCATGGAGGAGCTGATTCAGAAAAACCCTCACATTCGGGACATCTGCGATTTGAAGGAAGGAGAAAGGGTGGTGATTCCATGACCTTTTGGGGAGAATTGACCGACGGCACGGAGCTGCTTTTGGGAGAACCTTTGGAGGCTCAGCTGCTGTACGACTGTGACGCGCCCGCCGACCAGCTGAAGGCGGTGTTCCCGGCGGAGAGGCTGTGGGAGGACCTGGCTGTGGTGCGGGTGTTCCACGAAGGGAAGGTGGTGTTCGGGGGGATTGTGGACGAGCAGAACACCTCTCTCTCCGGAGAGGGCTTTGTGGTGGAGCTGCTCTGCCGCAGCTGGGAGGCTCTGCTCCTGGACAACGAGGCCAGGCCTGCCGTGCTGCGGAACCCCTCTCTGGGGGCGCTGTGGGAAAAGTATTTCCAGCCCCTGGGCCTGACTGAGCTGACGGGCGACCAATCTCCCAAGGCGGGAGAGCTGCGGGTGGAAAAAGGCGCCGGCTGCTGGGAGCTGCTGGAGGGCTTTTGCAGGGACTACCTGTCCACCACCCCCTGGGTGGCGGGAGACGGCGTTCTTCACTGCGAGGGACTGCCGGAACCCCCTCTCAGGGTGGAGCAGGTACTTTCGGCGGAACTTTCCCGCCAGCCCTGCAAGCAGCTCAGCACGGTGTGGCAGCAAAGTTTTCGGGGTACCTATGACACGCCCTTTCGGAACAGGCTGGCCAAGCGTGTGGTCCGCCAGCGGTTTGTCAGTATGGAGGAGGGCCGGGATCCCCGGGCGCTTTTGCGGGAAAGCCAGCGGGAAAGCTCCCTGCTGACGGTGGAATGCCGGGGAAATTACTGGCCTCCCCGGGGAGCCTTGGTCACGGTGGAGGTTCCGCGGCTGGGAACCTTTGAAAGCTGCCCGGTGCGGTCCGCCAGGTATGTGCGGGACGGCCGGGGAGAGAGGACAAGACTGATATTGGAAGGAGGAATTGCCTGATGTGGCTGACCAAGCTGGGCCGGCAGGCAGAGGGGGCAAAGCTGCGCCGGGGGCAGGTTTCCGGCGCGGGAACAGGGCTGACCGTGCAGGGAGAGAGCGAGTACCGCTCTCCAGAGCTGCTGTTTCCCTATGGCTATTCCAGCGCTGCCGAGGATGGAAACCAGGCCTTTATGCTGGACGGCGTCTGCGCCGGGATAGCCGCCGCCCCGGACAGCCAGCTCTCTCAGGGAGAGGTGCGGCTTTACTCTTCCGGCGGGGCGGAAATCCTGTTGAAAAATACTGGGGAAGTGGTCATCAATGGCCAGAGCTTTCCCGCCAGCCAAGGCTGAAAGGAGGAATCCAAATGGACAGTAAATGGCAGCTGGACGGCGCCGTCCTTGGTTCTAACGGCCTTCCCCAGCGGGTGGAGGGGTTGGAGGAGGCTCTGCAAAACGCCGCCCTGCGTCTGTGCTTGATTCGGGGAAGCCTGCCCTATCAGCCGTGGCTGGGCAGCGGGCTGCGGGAGCTTTCCCCAAAAGAGGAAAACAGCACCCAGCGGGCCTGGGCCTTGGCGGGAGAGGCCCTGATCGGCAGTCCCGGTGTAGAGGCGGCCCAGGCTCAATACGATGAGGAGACAGCTTCCTGGCTGTTTCAGGTGACAACACCCTGGGGAACGGGAGCGGTTTCCGCCCCGGGAAAGGAGGAAGAGGATGGAAAGCTTTGAGCGGATCCTTCAGCGCATGGAGGAGGAGTACGAGCGGGAAAGCGGCTGCAAGGTGGAGGATGTGTCCGAGGCGGGAATCCGGCTGCGGGTGCTGGCTGGGGAGCTTTACCGGCTGAGCGCCTCTCTGGATTGGCTGGAGCGTCAGGCGTTTCCCCAAACCGCCACGGGAGAGCAGCTGGACCTGCATGGAGCCCAGCGGGGCGTTGTCCGGCGGGAGGCGGTTAAGGCCGGGGGGACAGTGACCTTTTCCCGGTATCTGCCCCTGGCCTTTGATCTGGTGGTGCCTCAGGGGACTGTGTGCGCCACCTCGGGAGAGCCGGTGGTGGAATATGAAACCACCCAGGAGGCCGTTTTAGAGGCCGGAGAGCTGACGGTGGACGTGCCGGTTCAGGCAGTAGTGGCGGGCGCCGCCGGAAACGCCGCGGCGGGCTATGTGACAACGCTGGTCAACGCCCCCACGGGCATCAACTATGTGTCCAACCAGGCGGCTATTACGGGGGGAAAGGACCCGGAGGAGGACGAGGCCTACCGCCAGCGGGTGCTGGCTGCTTACAGCCGAAGCCCCAGCGGGGCCAACGCCGATTTTTACAGGGAGATCGCTCTGAGTCATCCAGGGATCACGTCTGTGCAGGTGGTTCCCAGGGCCAACGGCGCCGGCACGGTGGCGGTGTACCTGTGGGGTGAGGGAGCGGCCCCCTCTTCGGAGCTGATTGCCCAGGTGAAGGCGGATTTGGAAAGCCAGCGGGAAATCGGCGTAACGGTGACGGTTCAAGCGGCCAGCCAGGTGCCCATGAATATTCCCGTCCAGATCAAGCTGCCGGAGGAGGTGGAGCTGGACTGGGCCACCCAGCAGATCAAGGCGGCGGTGAAAGGCTTGTTTGATTCTCTGGACGTGGGAGAGGGCTTTCAGGTGCCGGACATCAGCCGGGCGGTGCTGAACGTGGTTCCGGCAGAGAAGCTTCAGTACCCGGCCACCCTGGTGGGAATCCCCGGGATGAACGGCGTGGTGCTTCGGTCCAACAGCATCACGGTGGAGGCGCTGTCATGACGGCCCGGCAGCACATGGCCCAGATAGTAGAGGCCACGGGTTTGTACCAGCTGACCGGCTCCACTCCGGCGGACTGGGAGCTTTCCGCCGCGGGCGCTGGCTTTGCCCTGATAGAAGCCCAGTTTGACAGGCTTCTGGAGGATTTGTTTGTGGATACCGCCAGCCGGGAGCGGATTGCCCAGTGGGAGAAGCTGTTTCGCGCCCAAACCTCCACGGCCGTCCTGGAGGACTGCCGGGAAACGGTGGGGCGCCGGTTTTCCTCCCACCCTGATGACGTCACCTTGGAAAAAGCCAACCGGCTCTTGCCAGGAGCAGGGGTGCGGGGCCTGCTTCTGGAGAACGAAGAGGGGGGCCTGACCCTGGTGCTGGGCAGGCTTTTGGGTGTCAATCAGGCGGAGGCGGAGCGGGAGCTGAACCAGCTGCTGCCTGCCCACCTAGCCTGGCAATGGGATCAGTCCGTCACCTGGGTGGCGCTGGATGCCTATCCCAGAAGCTTTGCGGACTGGGACGCCCTGGGGCTTTCCTGGACCCAGCTGGACCAGGTGACCCGGGCGGATTTGGAAAACAACTTTGAGGAGGATGGTTAAATGGCGGCAAGCAGTTATTCCACAATTCTGGGTCTGTCCCTATGGAACCAGACGGACTGCCCCAAGTTGGCGGACTTTTTGCAGGACAATCAGAAGCTGGAGCAGCTGGCAGGGGGCCACATTGCCAACAGCGCCCTGCACCTGACAGCGGAGGAAAAGCAGTTTCTCTCCCAGCGGACGGCGCTGCTCACCTACACCGGCACGGGGAGCGGCGGGGCCAGCGTGACGCTGCCCTTCCTGCCCCGGAGGCTGACGGTGTACGCCCAGGGAAAGCCCTCTCTGCTGCCCCGAAGCGACGGGGGCTGGGATGTGTTTTCCCAGGTGTGGCTTCAGGGGGAGGGCTCCGCCTCCTATGGCACGGGAGGAATCTCCGTGGCGGCGGACACCCTGACGGCTCAGCTTTCCGAGGGGGCCTTCTCTGGGGAAACGGGGCTGTATCACGCCCTGAACCGCAGCGGCGTCACCTATGTGGTGGAGCTGGAAGCATAAAGGGTTTGACGGCGGCGGGATTCTGTACTATCATAGGGACAGCACTTTTCAAGGGAGGACAAGGCTATGTATGAAAATGAAGCCCGGCCCCAGCGGGCGCTGCTGGTTTCCCTGGACACGGGGGAGTATGACGCGGAGGCGTCCCTGGCGGAGCTGGAGGAGCTGGCCCGCACCGCGGGCGCGGAGACGGTCCTCACCTTGACCCAAAAACGGCCTGCCCCGGACACCGCCACCTGCATTGGCTCCGGCATGGTGGAGCAGGCGGCCCAGGCCTGCCAGCAGCAGGATGTGGATCTGCTGATCTTCGACCGGGAGCTGACTCCCACCCAAATTCGCAATCTGGAAAAGGCCTGCGAGGTCAGGGTGATTGACCGCACCACCTTGATTTTGGACATTTTCGCCCAGCGTGCCCGCAGCAAGGAGGGCAAGCTGCAGGTGGAGCTTGCTCAGCTGCGCTATCTGCTGCCACGGCTGGGGGGACAGGGTACGGCTCTGTCCCGGCTGGGCGGCGGCATCGGTACCCGAGGCCCCGGCGAAACCAAGCTGGAAACGGACCGGCGGCACATCCGGCGGCGGATTTCCAGTCTGAAGGAGCAGCTGAAGGACGTGGAGGCCGCCCGGGGCGTCATTGACCGGCGGCGAAAAAAGGACGGCACCATCACCGTGGCTCTGGTGGGCTACACCAACGCGGGCAAGAGCACCCTGATGAACCAGCTTACCCAGGCGGGGGTGCTGGCGGAGGACAAGCTCTTTGCCACATTGGACCCCACGGCCAGGGCCTTGAAGCTGCCCTGCGGCAAAACGGTCATGCTCATCGACACGGTGGGCCTGATCCGCCGTTTGCCCCACCATCTGGTGGAGGCCTTCAAGTCCACCTTGGAGCAGGCGGCCACAGCGGACATCCTGCTGAATGTGTGCGACGCCTCCAGCGGGGAGGCCCGGGATCATCTGGAGGTGACCAACGCCCTGCTGAACCAGCTGGGCGCGGCGGGGCACCCCATCATCCCGGTGCTGAACAAGTGGGACGCGGTGGAAAATCCAGAGCTTGCTCCCAGGCTTCCCGGGGCGGTGCGGATCAGCGCGCTGCGGGGAGAGGGTATCCCAGAGCTGCTGAAGGCCATTGAGGACAACCTGCCGGAAAAGACCTTCCCGGTGGAGCTGCTGCTGCCCTTTTCCAAAACGGGCCTGGCGGTCAGGCTGCGGGAGGAGGGCGCCGTGCTTTCGGAGGAATATGTTCCCCAGGGGCTGCGGGTGTCCGCCCAGGTGGACCAGCGGCTGTACGCCTTGATAAAAGACTACGAAGTGAAGGAATAAGCAAATCCCCTGGAGCTTTTGAACCAAACTAATAAAACGGACAATAGACAAAATCCCCCTTGATGTAGGAAAACAAGACTACATCAGGGGGGATTTTTCTATGCAAGCTTCTTTTTCATGGGGCTCCTGTAATGCCCGATAGATCCACGCCGTGGGTGAGAATCTCCTCCGTCACCTGCTCCACAAAGCTCTGGGCTGTTTCGCGGGTAAAGGCCACGGGACTGTAAAAGCCGTCCACCGAAATAAGGACGGGGCCCTGCTCTGGCTGGAACAAAGCGCCGTAGTCGCTGAAGTCCATGGAGGTGCCGTCCTCGTAGTCCATCCGGCTTTCTGTCCGCTGGGTGGCGATGTCCACCCCTTGGAAAGTGGTGTCCGCCAAAGCCAGGACATTTTCCGCGGCCTGGCCCCATTCTCCCGTCAGTGCCGTGTTGTAGAAAGTCACGTTGAACAGCGGATAGGCTTGCGTCCCGGGAATTTCCGGGGAATCCCGGTGTCCGTATACGGAGAATTGGATCAGATCCCCCTCTTCGGAGAAATGCTTGACAGCTGTCACTGTGTCGTTTTCGGTGAGCATTTCCTCCCAGGGCAGTTTCCCACTCCAGACGGACCGCAGCTCCTCTTCGCTGACGTTGCCGTCAATTCTTTGAACGCCGCTGGACTCCATGGAGGAATGCTCTAGATAAAGGGCCGCAAAGGTGTTCCACACGTTGGAGAAGGCGTTGTCCGTGGCGGGCCGGGATGTAAAGGACAGCTCCAGCCCGGCGGCTCCCTGCGCCAGTCCCTCCAGGCTGATCCCGCCGCGGATGGACTGTCCCACCAGGGCGTTTAAGAGTTCCTGGGCGTCCTCCTTGGAAAAGGCGTCTGACTCGGTGTAAGAGCGGGTGATTAAGTGGGCGATGACAGGGCTGTCACCCTCCAGAACAAAGGAGGCAAGATAGCTGGTTTGCTCCGGGCTGATTTGAGGGGCGTAATAGTCCGTCCCCGTTACCTTGAACGCCGCCACCTCCACGCCCTGCACCTGGTTGTTCCCAAGGGCAGCGAATTCCTCGGCCAGCTGCTCCCATTCCTGGGCGTCTTGCTGGGGAATCAGCACCGCGCTGAACAGGGGGAGGCTGCCCGCTTCCGTGGTCAGGCGCCCGGTGATTTCCGCGTAAAGGCAGGTGTCGTGAACCTGGGCGGAATAGGCCTCCAGCTGGATGTCTTCCAATCCGTCCCAGGGCAGAGGCGCGCCCCAGATAGTTTCCAACTGTTCTTCCGTCAAGTCGGGCATTTCCCCTTCGTGACTTTCCCCGGAAAAGAACGAGCCAACGTAATCGGTATAGTAGGCGTACAGAGCTTGGCTCAGACCGCAGTTTTCCTCAAAATCCGTGTAGGAGGAAAAGCTTTCGAATTCCAGCTCCGGCATGGCCACCGCCTGTGCGGCGGCGGAATCCTGCTGCACGCCTTCTTCCTGGCTTTGTTGGTATTCCGCCGGAAGGGCGGAGAGGTGCTGGGTCAGAAACAGTCCTCCGGTTCCCAGGCCCAAAGCCAGCACCAGCCCTGCGGCCACGGCCCACAGGGGCCTGCGCCGAAGGGGTTGGGCCGGTTCGCCCCAGGGCTGTACGTCCTCCAGCAGCTTGGGGTCAATGTCGTTTAGCGCGGTGAGCAGATCTTTGGCGTTCATTCCAAAACCCCCTTTTCCAAGAGATACCTTCGCAGCTTGTCCCGCAGCCGGGAAAGCCGCACGGCCACATTGTTTTCCGTCATGCCCAGGCGCAGAGCCAGCTCCTTGTGAGAGCAGGCGTACCAGTACCTTCCCAAAAACAGCTGCCGGTCCCGCTGGGAAAGGCCGTGCAGAAACCTCTCCAGCACCTGGCGCAGCTCCCGCAGGTCCTGCTGGTCCTCCGGACCGGAGGAGTCCGCCAAGCAGCCCTCCAGCTCGTGATAGGCCAGGTCAAACTGAGAGCGGCGCTTTTGGGCGGTGTTCCAGCGGTAGCGCTTCAGGCACAGGTTGCGCACCACCCGCAGGGCATAGGGGAGCAAGGGCTGGGGTTGGGCCGGCGGGATACTGTCCCACAGCCCTAAGTAAGCGTCGTTGACACACTCCTCCGCGTCCTGGGGGTTTGCCAGGATGTTCCCCGCCAGCCGCCGCAGCTGGGGGCCGTAAGCGTCCTCCAGGGCTTCCAGCGCTTGGGGAGAGCGTTTCCAGAACAGCGCGACGATTTCCCTGTCTTTCATCTCCATCACTCCTCTATCTCCATTCTACGCTTTTTCCCCCAAACCTTACAGGTGTTTCAAAAGAAATTGGGAAAATTTGAAAGAAATTTTGTTTAAGTTTATTTTTTAACAATAGCCAAAGGTTCTTGTGTTATGTGCAAAAAATTGATATAATCATTACAAAACCAGGCTGCCTTCTGTTTTCCCATCCACACAGGAGAGGGGAGCTGTCCGGCAGGCTCTGAAAAAGAAAGGAGAGACTTCCCGTATGGCTGAAAAGAAAGAACCGCTGCTGCTTTTGGACAACAGCACCATGTATGTCATTGGGGCGGGGGATTACCATTCCACCAACCTGACCTTCGAGGAGGCCAAGGCCATCATTGACATGTATCACACCGAGGACATTCTCCGCTGCTTTACCGACCGGGCCACCGAGGAGGTGCTCCACCAGTTTGTGGGGATTGAGCCGCGGGACTTTGTCTACAAGCCCATCCGAAAAATGCGAGTGGGCCAGGACGCCATCGCCGTAAAGCTGCACATCACCCCTTCGGAAACCCAGCCGGAGGTGGAGGCCGCAGATGGGGTAACCGCCAAAAAGATCCAAAACGTGTACGTCTATTGCCAGTACATCACCCGTGTTTCCTGACAGGCTTCTGGGGCCGCCGCGCTTTTGCGGCGGCTTCTTTTTTTGCCCGCCTGTCCCGCGGCTTAGGCCGGTTTCCCGGATCACGCGCCGCGTCTGGGCTGTTTCGCGGGAAAATGTTCAGAATTTATTGAAGATTTTTTGAGGACTTTCCCCTATACTAAGAATAAAAACGGAGATTGGCCTTTGTGCCGGAAAGAGAAGGGAATCGAGCTTTTATGGAAAAACGGGAGCAGAAGAGAAAACGTGTAATCGCCCTGGTGGGCTTGGGGTTGTTTGTGGTCTTTTCCGTAGCGGTTTTTTGGTTTGTGGGAAAGCCCATGCTTCAGTTTGTGTCCCAGCCGGACCAGTTTCGGGACTGGGTGGACACCCACGGGATCTGGGGGCGGCTGGCCTTTTTGGGCATGATGATGTTCCAGGTGTTTGTGGCCATCATTCCCGGCGAGCCGCTGGAAATTGGCGCCGGCTATGCCTTCGGCGCGGTGGAAGGCACCCTTCTGTGCATGTTGGGTACCACAATCAGCAGCGTGGTCATTTTCCTGGTGGTGAAAAGGTTTGGCATGAGCTTTGTCACCCTGTTTGTCTCGGAGGAGAAAATTCACTCGCTGAAATTTTTACAGAATGCCCGGCGGCTGCACCTGATTGCTTTTCTGCTGTTTTTTATTCCCGGCACGCCCAAGGATGTGCTTACCTACATTGTGGGGCTGACTCCCATGCGCCTGCCCACCTGGATCTTCATCACCACAGTGGCCCGAATCCCCTCGGTTCTCACCTCCACCATTGGAGGCGACGCCCTGGGGACCCAAAATTACCTGTTCGCGGTCATCGTCTTTGTGGTTACAGGGGTAATCAGCGGACTGGGGGTGCTGGTTTACCGGCAGATCACCAAGCACCACCAGAAAAAGGAGCGGGAGCGGGAGGCCGCCCGGGAAAAGGCTCAGAAGCCCCTTGCATAAACAGATTGGACAAGATGAATAAAAATGCCCGAAATCCGGACAGGTTCTATTTGAATTGCATAAATATAGAGAAAAACAGAGGGGGAGCACCGGGAAATCCCGGGATGGCTCCCCATCTTTTTGCAAAAAACATGAATAAATATGCAAAAATCCCCTTGATTTTTCCGAAAACGGGTGTATAATAGCAAGTGTCAAAGCAACGGACAAGCTTTAATCGATATAAAAGGAAGGGACCTATCATGGCAAACGAAATCAAGAAGGTTGTGCTGGCCTACTCCGGCGGCCTGGACACCTCCATCATCATCCCCTGGCTGAAGGAAAACTACAACAACTGCGAGGTCATCGCTGTCTCCGGCGACGTGGGCCAGGGTACCGAGCTGGACGGCCTGGAGGAAAAGGCCAAAAAGACCGGCGCCTCCAAGCTGTATGTGCTGGACCTGAAGGAAGAGTTCATCCAGGACTACGTCTACCCCACCGTAAAGGCCGGGGCTGTGTATGAGAACAAGTACCTGCTGGGTACCTCCTTTGCCCGTCCCATCATCGCCAAGGGCATTGTGGACATCGCCAAGAAAGAGGGCGCCGACGCCATCTGCCACGGCTGCACCGGCAAGGGCAACGATCAGGTGCGCTTCGAGCTGGCTATCAAGGCCTTCGCTCCCGATATGAAGATTATCGCGCCCTGGCGCATTTGGGACATCAAGTCCCGGGAGGAGGAGATTGAGTACGCCGAGGCCCACAACATCCCCCTGAAGATCAGCCGGGAGACCAACTACTCCAAGGACAAGAACCTGTGGCACCTGTCCCACGAGGGCCTGGATTTGGAGAACCCCGCCAACGAGCCTCAGTACAACAAGCCCGGCTTCCTGGAGCTGGGCGTCTCTCCCGAGCAGGCTCCCGACGAACCCACCTACATCACCCTCCACTTTGAGAAAGGCGTTCCCACCCAGCTGAACGGAGAGACTCTCACCGGCGTGGACATGGTGGCCAAGCTCAACGAGCTGGGCGGCAAGAACGGCATCGGCCTGGCGGACATCATCGAGAACCGTCTGGTGGGCATGAAGTCCCGTGGCGTCTACGAGACTCCTGGCGGCACCATCCTCTACCACGCCCACAACAAGCTGGAGGAGTTGTGCCTGGATAAAGAGACCTACCACTACAAGCAGCAGGTGGCTTTGAAGTTCGCCGACCTGGTGTACAACGGCCAGTGGTACACCCCCTTGCGCCAGGCCCTGTCCGCCTTTGTGGACTCCACCCAGAAGACTGTCACCGGCGATGTAAAGCTGAAGCTCTATAAGGGCAACATCATTGACGCGGGCGTCACCTCTCCCTACTCTCTGTACGACGAGGAGATCGCCACCTTTGACGAGGACGAGGTGTACAACCAGGCAGATTCCGCTGGGTTTATCAACCTGTTCGGCCTGCCCATCAAGGTTCAGGCGAAGAAGGGTTTGACCTACGACAAGTAAAAACGCTTTACAAAGTAAAGGAACTTTACTAAAACTACCCGGACGAGGGGGCTTTCCCAAGGGAAAAGTCCCCTTGCCCTTTTTGAGAGACTCCATGGGAGGGAACACTATGAAGCTTTGGAAAGGCCGCTTCCAAAAGGAAGCCGACCCCAAGACAAACGACTTTAACTCCAGCATCTCCATCGACAGCCGGATGTACCGGGAGGACATTGAGGGCAGCATGGCCCACGCCGCCATGCTGGGAGAGTGCGGCATCATTGAGAAAAGCGAAAGCGAGAAGATCATGCAAGGGCTGCAAGGCATTCTGGCTGATCTGGACAGCGGCGCGTTGATGATCGACCCGGACGCCGAGGACATCCACACCTTTGTGGAAGGGGAGCTTACCGCCCGCATCGGCGACGCGGGCAAGCGCCTGCATACCGCCCGCAGCCGCAACGACCAGGTGGCCTTGGACGTGCGCCTGACGCTGCGCAAGGACTGCGCCGCCGTCCAGGCCCAGCTGAAAGACTTTGTGAAAGTGCTGTGCCGCAAAGCGGAGCGGTACGCCGCCACGGTGATGCCGGGCTACACCCACATGCAGCGGGCCCAGCCCATCACCTTTGGCCACCACCTGATGGCCTATGCCGAGATGCTTCTCCGGGACCTGTCCCGTCTGGAGGACGCTCTGAGGCGCATGGACGTCATGCCCTTGGGCAGCGGCGCCCTGGCCGGCACCACCTATCCTTTGGACCGGACCATCACAGCTCGGCTGCTGGGCTTTTCCCAGATCAGCCAGAACAGCTTGGACGGCGTCTCCGACCGGGACTTCTGCGCGGAAATTGCCTTTGACGCCTCCCTCATCATGGTACACTTGTCCCGCTTCTGCGAGGAGCTGGTGCTGTGGTGTTCCTGGGAGTTTCAGTTTATCGAGCTGGACGACGCCTTTTCCACCGGCTCCAGCATCATGCCCCAGAAGAAAAACCCGGACATTGCCGAGCTGATTCGGGGCAAAAGCGGCCGGGTGTTCGGCGATTTGATGGCGCTGCTCTCCATGATGAAGGGCCTGCCCCTGGCCTACAACAAGGACATGCAGGAGGACAAGGAGGCTGTGTTCGACGCGGTGGACACCCTCAAGCTGTGCCTGACGCCCCTGATCCCCATGGTGGAGACCATGACCGTGAAGGAGGGCAAGATGCGGGCCGCGGCGGCAGGAGGCTTTATCAACGCCACGGACTGCGCCGACTACCTGGTGGCGGAGAAGGGCCTGCCCTTCCGGGACGCCTATAAAATCACCGGGGAGCTGGTGGCTCTGTGCATCCAGAAGGGCCTGACCTTGGAGACCCTGCCCCTGGAGGAGTACCAGGCTGTCTGCCCCGCCTTTGATGAGGGCGTGTACGGCGCCATCTCTCTGGAGAAGTGCGTGGGCGGCCGGAAGGTGCTGGGCGGTCCCGCCCCGGAGAACGTGAAGGCCCAGGCCCAGCGGGTGTTGGGCCTGCTGGAAAAGGAGGAAAATTGACATGGAGAAGATCAGAGTGGGCGTGGTGGGAGCCACGGGCTATGCGGGCAGCGAGATCTGCCGTCTGATCGCGGGCCATCCCCAGGCGGAGCTGGCGGCTATCAGTTCCGTCAGCTTTGAGGGCATGGCTCTCTCGGAGGTGTACCCAGCCTACAACCAGATGATCGATTTGGTCTGCGGCACCCAGGACCAGGTGGTGGAGCAGAGCGACGTGGTCTTTGCCGCGCTGCCTCACGGTCTCTCCCAAGAGCTTGCCGCCCAGTGCTGGAAGCAGGGAAAAGTCTTTATCGACATGGGCGCGGACTTCCGCCTGGAGGACGAGGACTCCTACAAAGAGTGGTACGGCGGCGAGTATCAGGACAAGGACCTCCACGCCCAGGCGGTCTACGGCCTGCCGGAATTTTTCCGGGAGAAGATTCGGGGCAGAAAGCTCATCGCCAACCCGGGCTGTTACACCACGGCGGTGCCCCTGGCCCTGGTGCCCGCCTTGGAGGCCGGGCTTATCGAGGGCGATGGCATCATCGCCGACTGCAAGTCCGGCGTCACCGGCGCCGGGAGAAAGCCCACCCAGGGCAACCACTATCCGGAGCTGAACGAGAGCTTCACCGCCTATAAGGTGGCGGCCCACCGGCACACCCCGGAGATCGAGCAGACCCTGTCCAAGATGGTTGGCAGTCCCCTGAAAATCACCTTTGTGCCACATCTGCTGCCTATCAATCGGGGCATTCTGGCCACCTGCTATGCCAGGCTGAAGCCCGGCGTCACCGAGGACCAGCTGTGGGAGGCCTATCACGCCCGCTACGACGAGGAGTACTTTGTCCGCCTGCTGAAGAAGGGCCAGACGGCCAACGTGAAGAACGTTCGGTACAGCAATTTCTGCGACGTGTCCCTGTTTGTGGACGGCAGAACCGGCACCTTCATCGCCATCTCCGCCATTGACAACATGGTGAAGGGGGCGGCGGGCCAGGCCATTCAAAATATGAACCTGAGCTTCGGCCTGGAGGAGACCGCCGGCCTGCAAATTGTTCCTCCGGCGTTTTAAGGGCCGGGTATCTCATATTTAGAAACGGAGAGGTTTTCCATGAAGATGATAGAAGGCGGCGTTACGGCGGCCCAGGGCTTTGTGGCCGGGGGAATTCACTGCGGCGTCCGCAAGAACAAATCCAAGCCCGATCTGGCCATGATTTACAGCCAGACCCCCTGCGCGGCTGCCGCCGTGTACACCCAGAATCTGGTCAAGGGCGCTCCCATTTTGGTGACGCGGAAAAACATCGCCAACGGATACGCCAGGGCGGTGATCTGCAACTCCGGCAACGCCAACACCTGCAACGCCGACGGCGAGGAAAAGGCCCAGGCCATGTGCGATTTGACCGCCCAGGCCCTGGGCATCGATCCCCAGGACGTGGTGGTGGCCTCCACCGGCGTCATCGGCCAGGTGCTGCCCATCGAGCCCATCGCGGCGGGCATCCCGGAGCTGGTTAAATCGTTAAGCGCTGAAGGCTCCAGCGCGGCGGCCACCGCCATCATGACCACCGACACCATCCCCAAGGAGGCGGCGGCAGAGGTGGAAACCGGCGGCAAAACCGTCAGGCTGGGGGGCATCTCCAAGGGCAGCGGCATGATCCATCCCAACATGGCCACCATGCTGTGCTTTGTCACCACGGACTGCGCCATCTCCCCGGAGATGCTGCAAAGGGCCATTCACCAGGTGACGGAAACAACCTTCAACATGATCTCCATCGACGGGGACACCTCTACCAACGACACCTTCGCCATTTTGGCCAACGGAGCGGCCGGAAACCAGGAGATCACCGCTCCCGGCCCAGATTACGACGCCTTTGTGGAAGCGCTGGAGGCTGTGTGCCGCAAGCTTTCCAAGCTGATGGCGGGAGACGGGGAGGGGGCTACCAAGCTGCTCATCTGCCAGACGGAGGGCGCCGCCACCCTGGATGCGGCCCGCACGGTGGCAAAAAGCGTGATCTGCTCCACCTTGTTCAAGGCGGCCATGTTCGGCGCGGACGCCAACTGGGGCCGTGTGCTGTGCGCCACTGGCTACTCCGGCGCGGCGGTGGACGTGAACAAGATCGACGTGTCCTTCCGCTCCGCCAAGGGCCGGGTGGACGTGTGCAAAAACGGCGCGGGCATTCCCTTCTCCGAGGAAGAGGCCTCCCTGGTGCTGGGAGAGCGGGAGATTGAAATTCTCATCCACCTGCACATGGGGCAGGAGCGGGCCGAGGCCTATGGCTGCGACCTGACCTACGATTATGTGAAGATCAACGGCGACTACCGCACCTGAGCCGTTAAGGGGGCGTCCCATGAAGAAGAAACAGAAAAGAGCGGTGGTTTCCGGGCCGTGGGACATTGCCGCCCTGGTGCTGGCCGGCCTGCTCTATCTCATTGTCGCGGCGTTTCTGGTGCTGGCAGTGGCGGGTATAGGGCTGCTTATCGTTTACGCCTTGGAAATGGGCGTTGCGGCGGGAGTGCTGCTGCTGGCGGCACTGGCCCTTTATCTGCCGGGAAAGAGGCGCATGGAAAGTCTGCCCCGCCGCCTGCTGCTGGGGGCGCTCATTGCCGGGGGCGCGATGCTTTTGCTGTTTTCCCTGGCCATTGGCGCGCTGGTTCTCTACACCGCAGGTTATACGGCAGGATCATGAACAGTGAGGGAAAGTGCCTATGAAGAAGTTTGACTGGAATCCGGAGCTGGGAGGATGGAATATTGCCTCCCTGATGGCCACTGGAATTTTATACATGAATTTTGCAGGGTTTCTGCTGATGGCGTTTGTCTCTGTGGAAAGCATGGTCAACCGCATTTTCCAGCTTTCTGTCACCACAGTGCTGCTGACGCTGGCGGGGCTTCTCCTGTTTTTGCTGGGGGGAAGCGGCCGCATTCAGAAACTGTGGCGGCGGATGCTGCTGGCGGGCGTTCTGATCAACGCCGTGCTGGTGATCGCTGTGTTTTCGGCGTTCAGTTCCATGCTGGCCGGGGCGTGAAGGAGGTAGTGAAAAATGGAGATTTCCAACAGCGAGCGGGCAAAGGTGCTGGTACAGGCGCTGCCCTATATCAAAAAGTACGCGGGAAAAACCGTGGTGGTCAAATATGGCGGCAACGCCATGATTGACGAGGGCCTGAAAAACGACGTGATGAACGACATTGTGCTGATGCAGCTGGTGGGCATCAACGTGGTGCTGGTCCACGGCGGCGGGCCGGAGATCAACGCCATGCTGAAAAAGATCCAGAAGGAGAGCAAATTCCTAAACGGCATGCGGGTCACGGACCAAGAGACCATGGACATTGTCCAGCAGGTGCTGGCGGGCAAGGTGAACAAGGACCTGGTCCAGCGTCTGGAGGACGCCGGCGGCAAGGCCGTGGGGCTGTGCGGCCTGGACGGGTCCTTGCTGAAGGCGGACCAGCTGGACACCGAGCTGGGCTTTGTGGGAGAGATCCGGGAGGTCAACACGGACATCCTGCGCAACGCCTCGGCCAACGGCTATGTTCCCATTGTGTCCACAGTGGCCGCGGGGTATCACGGCGAGGTGTTCAACATCAACGCCGACGTGGCCGCCGCCAGAATTGCCGCCTCGCTGGGGGCCATGAAGCTGATTCTGATGACCGACGTGCGGGGGCTGCTGCGGGACAAAGAGGACGAAAGCACCCTGATTCCCGTGGTGAACGTCAGCGACGTCAGCCGCTTGAAGAAGGAGGGCATTATCTCCGGCGGGATGATCCCCAAGATTGACTGCTGCGTGGACGCGGTCCGCCGGGGCATAGGCAGAGCCCACATCATCGACGGCCGGACGCCCCACTCCATTCTGGTGGAGCTGTTCACCGACGAGGGCATTGGCACGATGTTCTATTAAAAAACGCCGCTTCGCGGTTTTACGATTTTTCGTTGGGAGTGATACCATGACCTTTCAGCATATCAAGGACCAAGACCAAGCATATATCCTTCACACCTACGGCCGAGTAGACGCCGCGCTGGTCAAGGGGCGCAACGCCCGGGCCTGGGATGTGGATGGAAAAGAATACATCGACTTCACCGCGGGCATTGGTGTCAACGCCCTGGGTTACAGCGATCCGGAGTGGACCGCGGCCGTGGCGGAGCAGGCTGGGAAGATCCAGCACATGTGCAACTACTATTACTGTCCCGAAAACACCGCCTTGGCTCAGGAGCTTTCCCAGGCCTCGGGCATGGCCAAGGCCTTCTTCTGCAACTCCGGCGCGGAGGCCAACGAGTGCGCTGTCAAGGTGGCCCGCAAGTACGGGGAGAAGCGGGGTGCCTATAAAATTGTCACCCTGATTAACTCCTTCCACGGCCGCACCCTGACCACTTTGGCGGCCACTGGCCAGG
Organism: uncultured bacterium; assembly: GCA_905215055.1. Lineage (GTDB taxonomy): Bacteria > Bacillota > Clostridia > Oscillospirales > Acutalibacteraceae > Acutalibacter. The sequence goes on along the minus strand of CAJMOH010000043.1, from coordinate 4,007 downwards.
CGGATTTCCACAGGGATTTTCTCCCCTTGACCGAGGGCTTTTTGTACGCCCAGGCCGGGGATTTGGCCGGGGTGGAAGCCCTGCTGGACGGCTCTGTCTGCGCCGTGATGCTGGAGATGGTCCAAGGCGAGGGGGGTGTCATCCCCATGGACGAGGACTTTGTAAAGGGCCTGGCCCAGCTCTGCCGGGAGAAGGACGTGCTGCTCATCGTAGACGAGGTTCAGACCGGCGTGGGACGCACCGGCTTCTTCTATGCCTATCAGGGCTACGGCGCCCAGCCGGATGTTGTCACCACGGCCAAGGGCATTGCCGGAGGCCTGCCTATGGGGGCCTGCCTTGTCAGCGAAAGGCTGGGGGAGATTCTCAAGCCGGGACAGCAGGGCTCCACCTTTGGGGGCAACCCCATTGCCAGCGCCGCCGCCCGGGTGGTAGTGCGCCGGGTGTCCGATCCGGCCTTCCTGGAGGACGTGAGGAAAAGGGCGCTTACCTGAAGGAGAAATTGGAGGCCATGCCTCAGGTGGAGTACGTCCGGGGCCGGGGCCTGATGCTGGGCGTGAAGCTGAAGGAGAAAGACGCCCACGAGGTGCTGGTGCGGTGCGCCAAAGCGGGGCTGCTCATCCTCACCGCCAAGGAGCTGGTGCGGTTTTTGCCCCCGCTGACCGTCCCCCAAGAGGACATGGACCAGGGCCTGGCCATTTTCCAGAGGGTTCTGGAGCAGGAAACACAATGACCCGCGCCGGACACCGGCGGAATTTGCAGAAAGGATGAAATCCCATGAAACACCTGTTGAAGCTGCTGGATCTTTCCGGCGAGGAAATTCTCGACATTTTAAACCTGGCGGACCAGCTGAAGTACGAGACAAAGCACGGCATTGCCCATCCTCTTTTGAAGGGCAAGTGCCTGGGCATGATCTTTGAGAAGTCCTCCACCCGCACCCGCGTCAGCTTTGAGGTGGGCATTAACCAGCTGGGGGGCTACGCCGTGGTGCTGGGGGCCGAGGGCTCTCAGATCGGCCGGGGAGAACCGGTTCAGGATACGGCCCGGGTGCTCTCCCGGTATGTGGACGGTATCATGATCCGCACCTTTGGCCAGGACGAGGTAGAGGCCCTGGCCCAGTACGGCAGCGTTCCGGTTATCAACGGCCTGACGGACTTCTGCCATCCCTGCCAGGTGCTGGCGGATTTGATGACCATCCGGGAGTACAAGGGCTCTCTGGAAGGGCTGAAGCTGTGCTTCATCGGGGACGGCAACAACATGATGAACAGCCTGATTGTGGGCGGTCTGAAGGTGGGCATGAGCGTGTCCGTGGCCTGCCCCCAGGGCTACCGCCCGCCCCAGGAGATTCTGGAGTTTGCCGCCGGATATGGGGAAAGGTTTGAGCTGACCGATTCTCCCATGCAAGCCGCCAAGGACGCGGACGTGGTCATCACCGACGTGTGGACCTCTATGGGTCAGGAGGAGGAGCGCCAGAAGCGGGAAAAGGCCTTTGCCGGCTATTGCGTGGATGAGAGGCTTATGGCCCAGGCCAAGCCCGACGCCATGGTGCAGCACTGCCTGCCCGCTCACCGGGGCGAGGAGATTACGGAAGAGGTGTTCGAGCAAAACGCCGCTTACATTTTCGAGGAGGCGGAAAACCGCCTTCACGCCCAGAAGGCCGTGCTGGTGAAAACCATGGGCGGCCAGCAGGAAGTGTAAAAAATGAGGGGCTGCTGCCAGAGGGCGGCGGCTCCTTTTTGCTGCTTTCGCCTGTGAGAGAGGAGAAAGTGAAAGGGCTTTTAAAGGAAAAAGCGGCGGCGGGCTTTTCATTCCGCCGGGTTTCCGGTATAATGAAGCCAGAGTGGAAGAATCAGACTGGAGGAACTGCTATGGATTTGAACAAAGAGCTGCTGGATACGCACTCCCCGGCAGAGGCGGGCAGCCTGGAGGACGTTCAGAGCTGCGCGGACCTGACCTGGTATTGAGGAGGCGCTTATGAGATTTTATGTCACCCGTCACGGGCAAACCGCCTGGAACCGGGAAAACATTGTCTGCGGAATCACGGACCTGCCCCTGGACGAGACCGGCGTGGAGCAGGCCCGGCAAACCGCCCAAAGACTGAAGGACACCCCTATCGACCGGGTGATTGTTTCCCCGCTGCTGCGGGCCAGACAGACCGCGGAGCTGATTTGTCAGGGGAGAAACCTGCCTGTGACCATCGATGCCCGGGTGCGGGAGCAGAACTACGGCGTTTACGAGGGGGCCTCCCGCTTTGACGAGGGCTTCCTCAGCAACAAGAAGTCCTTTGCCGTGCGCTATCCCGGCGGGGAGTCCCAAATGTCCACCGCCGCACGGGTGTACGCCTTTTTGGAGGAGACCGCCCGAAGCTATCCGGGGGAGAGCGTGCTGGTGGTGTGCCACGGCGGGATCTGCCGGATCATTGAAAGCTACTTTCACAACATGACCAACGAGGAATTTTTCCAATTCAATATGGGCAACTGCGAGGTTCGGGAGTATGAGCTGGACCTGCCCCAAGGAAAGGAGGGAGCGTTATGGTGACGTTTTACGGTTCTCACATTTGCGGCGGCTGCCGGGAGGCAAAGGAGCTGTTTGCCCAAAAGGGCTTTTCGGATTTCACCTTTGTGGAGATTACAGAGACCACCGATAACCTGCGGGCGTTTCTCAAGCTGCGGGACCACCGGGAGGAGCTGGAGCAGGCCCGGGAGGACGGGATGATCGGCATCCCCTGCTTTGTGCGGGAGGACGGCTCCATCACCCTGGACCCAGAGGACGTGCTGAAGGAAGCGGGCCTGGGCTGTTAAAATTTCGGCAAAGCTCTTGAATAAGAAGCTTTTTCCGATTATAATGGACACAGATTGGTATTTCGGGCGGCACAGCCAGCCCGGAAGAAAACTGAAACCGAAAGGAGTACCAATATGAACTATTCCCATGAAGTGGAAAATATGTGCACGGTGAAGAAAGGCCCCCATCATGGTCCCGCTCCCATCCCGGAAGAGGGCAAATGGGTAAAGGCTTATGAGATTAAGGACATCTCCGGCCTGTCTCACGGTGTGGGCTGGTGCGCTCCCCAGCAGGGCGCCTGCAAGCTGACCCTGAACGTGAAGGACGGCATTGTGCAGGAGGCCCTGGTGGAAACTCTGGGCTGCTCCGGCATGACCCACTCCGCCGCTATGGCCGCTGAAATCCTCCCCGGCAAGACTCTGCTGGAATGTCTGAACACCGACCTGGTGTGCGACGCCATCAACGTGGCCATGCGGGAGATCTTTAAGCAGCTGGCCTACGGCCGCAGCCAGACCGCCTTCTCCGAGGACGGCCTGCCCATCGGCGCCAGCCTGGAGGATCTGGGCAAGGGCCTGCGCTCTCAGGTGGGCACCATGTTCTCCACCGGTCTCAAGGGCGTGCGCTACATGGAAATGGCGGAAGGCTATGTGCTGAAGATGGCTCTCGACGAAGAGGGCGAGGTCATTGGCTATCAGTTTGTCAAGTTGGGCAAGATGCTGGAGGACATCCGTCACGGCGTTTCTCCCGATGAGGCCTACAAGAACAACATTGGCACCTATGGCCGCTTTGACGGCGCTGCCAAGTACATCGACCCCAGAGAAGAATAATTCCCCACGCGGATGAACTAAGGAGGACAAGCAAATGGCTAATGACGTCATGTTTGAAGGCAAAGAAAGAAGAATGCCGAAGATCGAGAAATGTCTTGCCGAGTACGGCATCGGCAGCCTGGAGGAAGCCCGGGAGCTGTGCAAGAGCAAGGGCTTTGATCCCTATGAGATCGTCAAGGGCGTGCAGCCCATCGCTTTTGAGAACGCCGGCTGGGCCTATACCCTGGGCTGCGCCGTGGCCATCAAGAAGGGCGTAAAGACTGCCGCCGACGCCGCCGAGGCCATTGGCATCGGCCTGGAGGCCTTCTGTGTTCCCGGCTCTGTGGCGGAGCAGCGCAACGTGGGCCTGGGCCACGGCAACCTGGGCGCCATGCTGCTGCGGGATGAGACCAAGTGCTTCGC
>CAJMOH010000042.1 GCA_905215055.1 uncultured bacterium | reverse complement strand
AAAAGCAGCGGCCCGGCCGCACGCTGCGAAGCAGATAGGCCCGGCCGCGGACCTCCCTCAGAAATGAGAAGAAGGACACCCAGGCGTAAAAACCCGGATGTCCTTTTTTCGTGCCATTAAAAGGCCCGCGCCCTTGTTCACAGCTCTTCGAGTCGCTATGACAAGGGCGCTGCTTTTTCTCCTGCAAAGCGGAGCTTTGCTTGTAGGCCGCGAGACGCTGTCTCGCGCTCTGGAAACTTTTCCCGCCTTCGGCACCGCTGACAAGACAAAAGGGACAGCTTTCGCTGTCCCTTCTGCCTATGGGGTAATCATAAAATTAAGTAGAGTTGAAACCTTTATTGTTCTAACGCGTTCACCATGATGGACGCAGCTTCAGCTCTTGTAATCGTGGAAGTGGGACGGAAGTTGCCGGTGCCGGCGTCGCCTTCCATCAGGCCAGCAGCCTTAGCCATGTAAACAGCGTCCTTCGCCCAGTTGGCGATAGAGCTATCGTCCGGATACTTCTCGCTGGACTTCTCGGAAACGCCCATAGCCTTGGTGATCATGCTGGCAGCCTCCTGACGGGTGATGGTGGCGTCAGGACGGAAGGTGCCATCCTCCTCGTAACCGGAGATGATACCATGCTCCTTGCAGTAGGCAATGGCCACTACGCCGTAGTCGTCGTCGGCCACGTCAATGAAGGGGCTGACAGCGCTGCCGTCGTTGCTGATACCCAGCATCTGGGTCAGCATGATGGCAAAGTCGCGGCGGGTTACAGAAGCACTGGGATCAAAGGTGCCGTCGCCGCGGCCATTGACAATGCCGTTGGCAGCAGCCTGCATTACGTTATTATAATACCAGGCAGTGGAGGGCACGTCGGAGAAGGCGTCGGACAGGGTCACAGTCACCGTGTAGGGGTTGGTCTTCTGGTCGTCCTCGGAAACAACCACCAGGCGCACGGTCTGGCTGAAGTTCAAAGAGGTCTTGCCGCTGATCACGGGATCGCCAGTCTTGGAGTCCAGATGCACAGTGGCATACTCAGAAGTGGTAAAGGTGGGAACCAGGCCCTTCAGATCGGTGCCGTAGGGCAGGTACACGGAAACATTGTTGCCGTTGAAGGTGCCGTTCACGCCGTTGATAGAGAAGCTCTTCAGGTCGGCAGTGGTGTTGGCAGGGTTCCAGGTCAGCCGGAAGGTGTAGGTCAGAGTGGAAGTGCCGTTCTCAGCGACGGAGACCAGCTGGTTGTCAGTAACAGGAGTCCACTTGCCGTTATCATTATTTACCCAGCGGTACAGATCCACAGTGCCATCGCTCTGACGGACAAACAGCAGACCGGGGTTCTCATAACGACCAGAACCATTATGCTGGTTCATCTCGTCAACTTCGCCGTCGCCGTCACGGTCGCCGGCGGAGTAGAAGGGATAGTTGGACAGATCGCCGTCATTGGCAAAGACAAGCTTAGCGTAAGCCTGGATGTCAAAGGTCAGGAACTGGCCAGCATCCTTGTCGTGGGCAGTGTTCAGAGCCTTCAGCTCATCCGCGCTGACGGTGTAGCTCCAGGGCAGAGCGCCGGTGACTTCGCCAACAGCGGTCTCAGTGGTATCCACATTAGAGGTCTGCTGAATGGTCAGCTTGGCGTCCTTCACATACAGGTTGGAAACGCTCTTGTAGCCGCTGGCTTTCTGCACAGCTTCCTCAATGGTGTAGACGGTGCCTTCGTCGGCTTCAGTTTGATTAAAGCGATAAGTCCCGTTAGTATAAGTGGTCTTCAAAACATCGCGAGCAGCGTCTTCAGGCAGAACTACGATCACCCAGCTAGTATAGTCGGGATTTTCAGTATAGTTCTGAATCAAGTCACCGCTAAATGCTGCCTGATTATTGGGAAGATCGTTGAGCACAATGCCATCGTAATACTTATGCTGGCCTGTGCCGTCATCCCGAATATAGAACGCCACGCCGCCGTTCTCGGTCTCGATGTCGGTCAGCACACGCCAGGTGTTGCCGCTGGTAGCAGCCATCCGCAGAGAGTAAGGAGTGGTCAGCTTGATAGTACCGGTGTTGCCTACATCCTTGCCCAACTCAGTGATGGTTTCGTTGTAAGCCCGGGCAGCAATGCTGTTGGAAGAGCTGACGCGGGAAGTGACCTTCTCGTTGGAATCCTTGCCGCTGAAAGGACCATCATTGGGGTTGTCATTCTGGACAGAGATTTCAATCTCTTCCAGGGTGGTGCCGTTGGTCTTGGGATCGATCAGGTTCACAACGATGGTGTAATCGTTGAAGTAATCGTTGTCGTTCATGTTGACGGCAGAAATCACATTGTGCTTGATGTTGTTGGTATCGTTATCAGGCACCTTCTGCTCGTCCAGCTTGGTTTCGGCGTCCAGAGCGCCAAAGCCCAGGTTAGCCATAGTGGCTACGCCGTTCTTCACAACAGCGGCGTTTCCAGTGCGGTTGGAAATCACATTGGCGGCGCTGTTGGCGGAGGCATAGATCTTCCAGCCGCCGACGTTGGTGGTCAGATAGGGAACCTCAAAGTAAATGGTGTTTCCCTGGATAGAGCCGTCAGCAACGTAGCTGCCGTCAGTGATGTAGATGCTCTTCAGGTCGGCAGAAGTGGTGTTCTGCTCGATGGAAGCGGACAGAATGTAGGTCTGGGTAGAGCCGTCCTCAGCAGTCACAACCACCTGCTTGTCGCGCACGCTGATGGTGTGGTTGCCGTTTGTATCCGCGGCAGTAACAGTCCACTTGTCATAGCCGGGCATGTCAGTCTGAGCAGCCTTGGTGAAGCCAGCAATGCTCTTCACGCTGGCGGAAGTGGCAGTGTACAGCACAACCTCCACGGCGTCCAGGTCGGTGTTCTGGTTGTTCTCGTCCCGCATGGGCAGAACAGCCGTGATGTTGTTGCCATCGATGGTGGCCTGGTTGTCGTTGAAGTAAGCGTCCACAATGCCGGTGTCGTCGTCCTCACCCAGCTTGATGGTCAGGGTGTACTCCTGCAGCTTGTTGTAGCCCTTGCAGTCAACCCAGATCTTGCTGGTCCAGGAGTAACCAGACTTGTCAATCAAAGTGCCAATATCCAGCTTGTCGCCAACCTGATAAGCATGAGCGTTATCCTCATCAGCGGTAGCGGTAGTTACGTTAGCGGAATCGTCAATCCAAACCTTGTCAGTGTCGCCGTAGGTGGTGAAGCTGACAGGCAGGTCAAAGTCCACATTGTAGCCCTTGTCAATGCCGTCTTCCTTGGGAATCACAACAGTGACAGTGTCATGAACCTTATCCACCGTGCCGGTGTAGTCGCCGTAGGCGAAGGTCTGGAGAGAATCCACCTCGGTGACGTGGATGGTGTAGGTGGAGGTGTTGTCTTTGTCCTCAGACACCACATTGATCGTAGCTCCATCTGCCTTGACAGCGATCTCATACCAGCCGCCGGCCATATCATCCACTTCGGCTTTGGAAGGATCAACTTCCTCAACAGTGGCGTTGTCCTGGGTCTGCACACGGATGTGAGCCGCCTCTGTTCTGGTCGCTGAACCAGTAGCAGTTGCAACGCCGGAACCGGTGGGGACGATCAGGTTGATGTCCTCGGCGCCGTTGTTGATTTCCACAGAGTAGGTGCCGGTGCCGTCGGTGGGAGTGCTCTCCACCAGGCTGGCAGAGGTGTGGAGATCATGGATGCCCAGCACGATCTGGTAGTTGGCAACTACCTTGCCTTCCGCGTTCAGCAGACGGAGGTTCAGGGTGCCGCCGGTGGTGGCAGTGTTCACGCCGTAGTCAGCCAGAGTGATGGGGGTAACTCCATCGTTGGTATTGCCTTTAATAGCAGTACCATTGGTCTCACCAGACTTCATGATTTCCAACTTACCAGACTTAGCAGTGCCGTCAGAATTGAAGCCATAGTTCAAGGCATTCTGGGCAACGCTCAAGTTCAGTGTGGTGCTGTGGCGGGCCACCGTGGTCTCAAATTCGCCATCTTCATTGACAGTTACAGTCTGGTTGCCAATGGAGAGGCTTGTCAGAGACGGCTGGTCAGCCGCAGCAGCGCTGAGCGGAATCATTGCGACGACCAGCATAAGAGCCAGAAGCATCGCAAGTGATTTCTTCAGAAACTTGCTTTTCTTCATAATTTCAACCCTCTTAAATTTTAGATTCTCACCGGGCTTGTTCCCTGTGAGTTGAAGTTATCTATAAACTCGCACCCTGGGGGAGAAGGGCGAAAAATCCCGCCCCGAGGCGGTTTTTGCCTGTGGCGGCGGGAGGATGGGGGTTGAATTGGAGGGCTTACGGACGGGGAAAGGCTTCATTAAGGAGCAAGAAAGGCTGGGAAAGGCTTTCAGGGGCTGGGAGGAAATGGATGCAGGAGGTTCCGCTAAGGGGGTGGAAGGGACTGTGAAGGTGGAAGGAAGAGCAGCCGCGGAGGATTCGCTCTGAAGAGGGATAGGGAACGGGACTTGCCTTCAACAGAAAAAAGAATCTCCCCAGCCAGAAGCCGGGGAGAGGAGATCAAGTCTTGGAGACGGTGGACGCCGTTCTCTGTTACCGGGGACGCATGCCCATTTCACCGCTGGTGGGCGGCAGCAGATTGTAGTTGTAGCGGGGCCGGTCGCCGGGCATGTAGAAGTAGACAAACTTTACCGAGAAAATATCGCAGACAATAAAGTTGTTCACGTTTTCATCGTAAAGGGTTACAAAGCTGCGTCCCACAAAGTAGAGCATTCCCTGTTTGCGGATGATCTGCTCTGTGCCGATGAGAAACTCTATGACAACATATTCCCCTATGTTCTGCGCCAAAATGGCCTGCATAGAGCCGCGCATCTCCTCCGAGTCAAAGCTGGGCTGGGGCGGCGTGTTAAAATTGTCCAGGGTGCGGCTGCCATCGGCCGCTTCAGAAAAATCGCTGCGGCTTCGCAAACGGTTCATTTGGCTTTGGGGTCCCTCTGGCTGGTTCATTCTCCTCCGGTCTGGCATGGGAGTTCCTCCTTCTGTCAAGTTTGAGCGTAGGCCTCTGTGGGATTGTAAAAGCAGTGGTCTCCAATGCGGATGACAAACTGTCCCACCCGAGAGGGAAAATTGTCCCGGCAGGTGACGGAAAAGGGATTGTAAAACCACAGGGCAAAGCCCAGGTTGGTCAAGCGGTTTCCCGCAATGGCCCAATTCGCGATGTCGAAATGCACCTGGGTGGGGCGCATGTTGTAGATGTTTTGATAATTGTACTGCCCTCCCACCGTTTCCATGGCGCAGGTGAACTGTCCCCGCTGATAGACCACCTCTCGGATGGTGTAGAGCCTGCCGTATTCTCCATAGTCCACCTCCACCCGGTTCATCACCACGCTGGCCACGGCGCGCATGCCTGTGTCTCCCTCGCCTCCGGCCTCGCACTGGATGATCCTGGCCAAAAGCTCCACGTCGGAATAGGCCACCTGGTTCCCTCCCTTCTGGTTTGCTCCTTTTTTATGGGTATGCGGGCGGCGAGAAAACAGAACGGGTCTGGTGGCAAAAATAGGAGAAATATAGAGGGGGAAGCGGCGTACTTTTAGCTATTCCGCTGGATTGTCTTTCTTTTGTTTTGGAGTTTTTATTCATTAAACTCCTGTTTAAGCTGAAAGATTATACAGCGTTTTTCCAAATTTTTTAAGGATGCCTGCGCATAATAGGAGAGGAAAGCCAGTTTTTCCAGAAAAAAACGTTCTCACTTTCTGCAAATTTATGCTATAATATTTGCAGAGGCACACCGGCGCAGGTCTGGTTTGGTTCTAGGGGGAGAGAGGATTGTGGGAGATCCGAGACGAAAGGTGGTCATTATGCGCTCCATCGAGGAAATATCAAAGACAAACCCGGAAAAGCCGCTGCTTTTAGAGGTGGACGGCAAGGAGTATTACCGCTGCCCCATTCACACCCAGCTGGTCAAGGTAGGCGACGACCTGTCGGGGCTGCTGCGCCAGTATGTTCTGCCCTATTTTCAAGAGGGGGACTGTGTCTACATCAGCGAGAAGATTGTCTCCCTGTGCCAGCGGGACATTATTCCCAAGGAGAGCCTGAAGATCTCCGGCCTGGCCAAATTTCTCTCCCGCTTTGCCAGCACCAACGACTCCGCCGGCATTGGCGTTCACAACGTGTACAAGATGCAGGTGGCCATTATGCTGTGCGGCAAGCCCAAGGTGCTTTACGCGGCCCTGGCTGCCGGCGTGGGCCGGCTGTTTGGAAAGCGGGGCGTCTTTTACGAGATTACCGGTCCCCAGGTGGCGGGCCTGGACGGCTTTTACAGCACCTATTTTGAGGATTACAAGTATTTCGGCATTCTGTCCCCCAAGAACCCGGACAAGGCGGTTGCCAAGGCGGAGGAGGAAACGGGCATCCACTGCTGCGTAGCGGACATCAACGATTTTGGCGGCGAGGTGCTGGCCGTCTCTCCCAAGTCTCCCATGGATAAGCTCCTGCTTCAAAAGCTGCTGAAGGACAACCCCGCCGGAAACGGCCACGAAATGACCCCCTTCGTTCTGATGCGGGAGAAAAAAGAGTAGAAAAAAGAGCCGCCGGTAGGCGGCCCAATGAATTGACAAATAATTTTTCAAAACGGCATAACTTCGGTTATGCCGTTTTGTTGTATTCATATATACAGTACGAGTTTGCACATTCCATTTTATTTGACAATCGGGATTTGAGAGCCATTCTTCATATAGCATTTTGGCTATATAAAGGATGGCCGTAATATGGATGTTCAAAAATAATTTCGCAGGAACCATTCGTCCCAATAGATAGGGGATTCCGTACTGGCGGTTTCAATCAGTTCTCTCTGCACCATAAAGGACTTGGCAGAAGTCAAGATAGGAAGTTAGATCAATAGCTTTTGGTCCGTGCTACACCATCCAGATCGGGACGATGAAATTTTCTCCGTTGATGGCGGAAAGCTCCGGCCGCATACAGAGCACCGCGCCGGTGCCGCGGGGAACAGAGCCTTTGTCCAGGACGGAAAAGGCCCCAATCAGCTCACTGCCCGGGTTGACAGACCGCTTTACCTCCAAGGGATGAAGCCGGCCGTCACTCTCCAGCACCAGGTCGATCTCGTTGCTGCTCTTGTCCCGATAGTACCAGAGCAGACAGTCCTGGCCAGCGTTGTGATAGGTCTTTAAAATCTCCGCCACCACATAATTTTCCAGAATCGCTCCATTGATGGCCCCGTTTTGCAAAATCTCCGGGGAGCTGTACCGGGTCAGATAAGCCACCAGACCCGTGTCGAAGAAATACAGCTTGGGGGTTTTCACCGTGCGCTTCAAGAGGTTGTTGGAGTAGGGCCGCAGATAAAAAATAATGTCCGACTTCTCCAGCACCTGGAGCCAGCGCTTGGCGGTGTCGTCGGAAACCCCCACGTCCTGGGCGATGTCGTGGACGTTGAGCATCTGCCCGGCACGGCAGGCCGCCGCCCGGATAAAGTCCTGAAACACCAGCTTGTCCGTCACCGCCACCAGCTCGCTGACATCCCGCTCAATGTAGGTTTGCAGATAGCTGGAATAGAACACGTTCCGGTCCGTGAACTTGCCGCTGACATACCCCGGCAGGGAGCCTTTCCAGATTCGCTGGTAAATGCCCTCCAGGGTGGCGGGGGCGCCGGTGGTCCGGCGGGCCTTCAGCGCCGCCAGGTCCACGGTGAAGGGAAGTCCTTTCCCTGTCCCGTAAATCTCGTGCTGGGAGAGGCTGGGCATGTGGAGAATGGCCGTCCGCCCCGCCAGGGATTCCTGGGCCAGCTCCATCATCCGAAAGGCCTGGGAGCCGGTCAGCCAGAAGGACCCCGGCGCGGCGCCGTTGTCAATGGCAATCTTGATATACGAGAACAGCTCCGGAGCGTACTGCACCTCGTCGATGAAAAGGGGCAGGTCGTGGAGCTGCAAAAACAGGGCGGGGTCCTCCTTGGCAAGCCGGCGCTCCTCCAGGTCGTCCAGGGTGACGTAATTCCGGTCCGGGGTCATCAGCTGCCGCAGCACGGTGGTTTTGCCCACCTGCCGGGGACCGGTGATGAGCAGACAGGGGTACTCCCGGGATAAGGACAGAATTTTCTCCTCCATATCCCGCTGAATGTATGCCACAGCGTTCGCCTCCTTTGACCAATTTACGATGCAATCTTATTTTAGCCAAAAAGCGGCGGCCTGTCAAGGCCAAACTAAGATCCAGTCTTATTTTAGCCAAAACAAGCCGCTTTCTTTCTGTATGCGTTCTTTTTCTCGGGGAGGCTTAGGGGCGCGCTCCCAGGTCCTCCATCAGCTGAGAAAGGGGGCCGTCCTCCTCCCAAAATTCATGCTCTCCGGGGAACACGGTAAAGTGCAGCCAGTCCCCCTGGGTCCTTTGGGCGTAGCGCTTTAAGCGGCTGTATTCCGCCCTGCCGCCCTCCGCCGGGAGAAGAGGGTCTCCTTCGCCAATCTGCAAATACAGCCTGCGGGGATACACCAGTATGGCAATCTCACTGTTCATCAGCTGAAACGCCTCCCGGTACATGGTGTAGTCGCTGCCCAGACGGTAATGGTCCCGGTTGAAGTAGCAGGAGCTGAGGGCCGCTTGGACACGGGTATCCAGCGCCGCCAGGTATTGGGTGTAAAGCCCGCCGTAGGATAGGCCCACCATGCCAATCCGCTGGGGATCCACATACTCCTGGTCCTCAAAATAATCCAGGACGCTCATCAGGCAGTACAGCTCCAGGGCAAGCATGGAGCCTCCCAACAGCTTCAGCCCCTGGTCCAGCCTGCGGCGGGAGAGGCAGGTGGCGTCTCCCGCCTCGCAGCGGGACTGAAACTGGGCCGGGTCCCACATGAAGAGCTGGGGTGCGAACACATGAACGCCATAGCGGAGAACCCGCTGAGTCATGTGGTTATAGTTCACTGTACCCCGCTCCAGCAGGCCGCTGCACAGCTCCGGCGTGCCGCCGCCCCCGTGCTGAGAGATCACCAGGGGCCGGCGTTCCTCCCCCTTGCGAAACAGAATTCCGTAAAAGGGCAGGCCAGGAAGCACCTCCAGCTGCACCCGCTCTATCTGGATTCCCTGGACATTTCGCACCGGCGTAACCGTCACCCTTTCAGGCGGGCTTTTGCCCCGGCGCTGGGTCAGGGGCCAGCCCAGCATTTCCACCAGCTGCCGCCGGTATTTTTCCGGGGCTTCATAGAAGCCCTGGAAAGACTTTGTCCGTTCCCGCTCCGCCTTTTCCAGCTCCTGCTGGACCAATTTTTCCAATCCTTCCTGATAGGCCTCTCGAAAGGCGTCCCCCTGGTGGTCGGATTCCGGGGGAAAGTGCAGTTCTTTGGCAAGCATGTGATTCCCTCCTCAAGCCGGCGGTCAATCCGCCATTTTGTCCAGGCTGTACCGGCGGCCCTTTTCCGCCTGGAACACCAGGCACTCCCCGTTGGAGCGGTCCAGCTCCGCGGGAACAGGGCTTCCTGTCTCCAGGTCCGTGACCGTTACCTCCCGGCCCGGCCAGGGATTCATGATCTGACAGGGAATGGACCGGGAGGCCTCCACGGTCACCGCCGTGACGCCCTTTTCATTCCGGGCGGCGCTGACAGAGAAGCCGCCTCTGGCCAAAAAGCCCTGGAAGGCCGCCACGGTCCAGTCCGGCACGGCAGGGAACAGGTGAATCCGCCCGCTGCGGCTGTTCATCAGGCGCTCCGGCGCTTCCAAAAGGTCCTTGGCCAGCATGGTGTGGTTTTCAATCCTCACCGCACCCTTAGCGTAGGAGTGGGGGATGTACTCCTTAGAGGCCCCCGTCAGTACATAGGGCTCCCAGTTTCGGGAGCTGCCCAGGGCGTCGGCGGTGCGGGTCATCAGGTCCTTGATCTCCTGGGGGCTGTCCAGGTTGTACTCGTCCGCCAGGTTCAGGGGATAGTAGCCGGTAAACATAAAGTGGTCGCCTCGCGTGTAGCGTGGGAAGGCCATTTCGTTGCCGCCGATTACCGGGCCAGACCCCACCTGGAAAGTGGGATAGGGCGCCAAGTGGTCCGCCACCTCCCGCCAGCCGGAAATTTTGTCCGGGTCCTCGCCCAGATATTCCGCCGCCTTGGCCGCCGTGCGGAGGGTCCACTTGAACATGCTCAGGGCTCCGGTGGTGTTTCGGGTGTACTTCAGCTGGTAGGAAATTCCATAGCTCTCGGTCTCCACCACCGGCTCCAGGTTAAACTGTCTGCCGTCCCAGCCCCGGCGGGCAAAGGCCTCGTAGAAGATGGCCAAGTCCCGCAGCAGGGGATAGGCGGTCTCCCGCAGGAAATCCTCATCCCCGGTGTAGTCCCAGAAGTTCCACACCACCTTCATCATCTGGGCCGGCACCTCCAGGGTGAAGTCCAGACAGTTGTTCTCCATATACCAGGGGCTTTGGGCGGCGGCGGGCAGATAGCCGTGGGCGCCGCACATGCCGGGCAGGCCAAACTTCAGCCGGGCCTTCTCCTTCAGCGTCTCGTGCCAGAGGGTCAGCAGCTGGGGCCACTGGCGCTTTGGCTCGTACTGGTTCCGCATAAAATATTTGCCCTCGGTAAACAGCTCGTTGTAGCAGGGCAGAGAGTGCCAGGACTGGGTGTCCACATCATAGCAGGCATAGCTGGCGCTGCTCTCATACTTGGACAGGTCTGGATAGCAGTAGCCCATGTGCCCCGAGGTCCAGCTTTGGAAGGCCTCCTCCACAAACAGCTGCTGAATGTCTCTTTGCTCCTCTGGGGTGCCGCCCAGCAGAATTCGGCCCTTTTCCCGCTTTTCATACAGGGCGCTGTACCACCGGCGGTTTTCCTCCTCCAGCCCGTTTATGCCCAGCCGCTCCGCCTCCAGCAGCAGGGTCTTGGCCTGCTCCATGTAGTCCGCCGCCTCGTTGACGGTCATCACCGCCACATACAGCCGGACCTTTTCTGTCCCCGGCTGCACCTCCGCGTCTACGGCCACGCCGGGAGCCTCCGCCACATAGGAGTAGTTTTGGGCCATCATCTCCATCATTTCCGGATGGGTCATGGTGCGGATGCCGGGAACCTTCAGCATGCCCTGGCCGTCCCGGGGAATGAAGGGGGCGGACCCCAGCCCCTTGGCCAGCTGGTGGGACTTCAGCTCCGCGCCGGCCCCGGAGACCAGACCCATCATCACATAGCGGAACCCCTCTGGGAAGGTTTTTTCCCCGGGAAACACCTGATGCACCCAGAAAAACCGGCCGTCCACGCCGCAGGTGGGCGGGTCAAAGTGACGGTTGATGTCCTTGTCCGCCTCAAAGTCGTAATACTCCACAGGCTTGTCCCCGTCCGCCGGAGTGTACACCGGGAATTTTTTATAGGTGCCGTCGGCGTTTTCATAGCGGCGGTGTCCCTGGTCCAGACCGCGGTACAGCCGGAAGGTCAGGGGGCCTTGAAGGTTTTCGGCGTCCACCTCCACGGCGGTGAGGTTTTTCTCCATGCTCATCACATAGCGCAGCCCCAGGGCCTGGCTGTCCTTTTCAAAGCGGACGGCCACGGTCCCGTCGCTCAGCCGGTGAAGGGCCTCGGGCTGGGGAGCGCCCTCCATGCTGGGAGCCTTCACAATGATCTGGCCTACCGGCTTCTGACAGGGGAAGGGGTACACCTCGGACCAGAGGGCGTGGTTGCAGCGGCCTCCCCGCTTGTCCAGGGCGGCGAAGGGGGGACGGGTCATGCCCGCCAGGGGCATGTCGTTGAGGTCCCGGTTCTCCTGGGAAAAGGCCCCCTCGATCAAATCCTCCATAGTAAAGTGATCCTTGTCCACATACCGCCTGTCGATAACGTCGGTTTTCAGCAGGCTGAGGGTGGCGTTCTCCCCGCCGCCCCACAGGGCCGCCTTGGTGGTTTTGGACATGATTCTGGGGTACTCGCCCAAAATGGAGCCCCCCATGCCGCCGGGATGCTCCTTGCAGACCCTTCTGGCGCAAACCTCTCCCGCGGCGGTCTCCCTCAGTGTGGGAGCGCTTTCAAACAGCTTTTCCAGCACTTGGTTTGATTTCATCCGTCTGTCCTCCTTGTTTCCCTGATTTTCCTTACGGATTGGCAAAGCATTCCTTGATGACGTCCTCGTCCCCATAGCCGAAGGGACAGGCGTCGCTGTTCCGGTTGGCGCTGTAATAGCTTCTCCAAATGGTGGCCCGGCCCTGGCTGTCCACCTCGTACCGGAGGAACTCATCCTTCTTCACCCGCTCCAGCCAATCCAGATCGGGATGCTCCCATACAAAGGGGATCTCCTCCGTCAAGCAGCGGCGGGAGGGCATCTCCACCCAGCCCTCTGGATACCGGTCCCGCACCCACCGCCACAAATAGCGCAGGAATCGGTGGCGGTACTCCGCCGGCTGCAGGGAGAACCAGGTGATCTCGTCATAGCCCCAGGCGTAATGGCTGTTGTGGTTGGGCTGGCCGGAGAAGCGGCTTCTGCCAAAGTTGTCCAGCTCCACCAGGAAGGGCATGCTTTCCGCCGTCCAGCCGCTGGGGGATTTTCCGCCCTTGCTGCGGCCGAAGATGCTGTCGTAATAGCCCTCCTCCACCACACACTCCATGGGCTTGTCCAGCACCTCCTTTAAGCGGATGGGCCAGGCGTTGTAGTCAAAGAGCATTTCGCCGTCCACCTCAATACCGTGGGTGTGAGCGTCGCACAGCACATAGTGGCGCCGGGCGTGAACCGCGGCGAAGTCCCGCACCATGCGCAGCACCTTTTTCCAGGTCTGGAACCCCTCGTCCGCCCCGCCGATCAAATGCACCTGGCCAAAGTGAATGGCCTCGTACCCCGCGTCGATGTAGGCACAGGCCCGGTAGTAAATCCACATCTGGCTTTCCAGCTGGGTGATGTCCTGCACAGAGCAGTCCTGGTGCCAGTGGTTCACATACATGCCGCCGGGATTCAGCATCTTGTCGTAGGAAAAGCACCGGTTTTCCACGGGAAGGCCAAAGGCCTGGAACACCCAGGGCGGCACCGGCACCGTGTCGATAAAGCTTTTGGTGATGCACTCGAACACGCAGGCTTGCAGCACCAGCTCCGGGTCCATCTGGTGGGCCAGCTCCGCCCGCTCTCTGGCCACCCGGAAATGCTCCTCCTCGTTGGTCTCTTCCCAAGCAAAGGCGGCCCGGCCGATAAACTTGGCCCCCTCGTTTTGGAACATGCGCAAATCGTCCTCAAAGGTCTGGCTGGGGGAGAAGCAGTCCTGTCCCACGCCGGTGTGGGTGATGGCGTGGGAGAGGTAGTTGTTCAAAACCTCCCGTGAAATGGAACCGTCAAATGTGAAATTCATAGAAACTCCTCCTAAAAACTGTGGCGGGATTCCATGAAACCCGCCACAGTTTTCTATCTTAATTATTCATACAAAGGTTTCACTTCTGCCACTCGATCAGTAACGTAAGCTTCCACATCTTCCAACCCAGTTTGGTTGACAATATCCAGATATTCGTCATACAGAGCAGCAGCTTGTTCTGCAGATTCGGCCAAAATTATTTTCTGCTCATAGGTTTTACGAATCTCTGTAACTTTGTCTTCCACTACCTTCTCGTCAATGTCGCCGATAGGCCGGGCAGCAGTAATCCAAGGATAATTATCATACTGAGTGCGAATAACCGCATCAGCATCTTCAACCCACTCCGGATCCAACACAGCGCAACGGCTTTCTGCTTCTACAATTTCAGAACCGCCCAGATAGAACCAGGGATTATACTCTGTATTTAGAGTTCCTGCATTGTTAGCTGCAATCCACTCATCCGAGAACTGAGGAAGTCCATTTTCGTCAAGTGTATACTCAATTCCCTCGCGACCCATCTGAGTCAAGGCTTGAGCTTCTGGAGTAAACATCCACTGGATGAATTTAATCGAGGCCTCGGGATCCTTATTGCTCTTCGTGATAAATGTACCAGACCAGCCAAGATCGGAAATCCCAAAGAAAGAATCCTCAAACGGAACCAATTCTACAGCCACATAAGACGGATCGATAGCGGCCAACGTGCTGTTATATGTAGGAAGACCATTCTGTGTACAGCTGCAGCCGAAGAAGTATTTATCATCGGCAATAGCAGTACTGCCGTTAATAAAGAAGGGATCGTCCGGGACAATATAGCCATTCAGATAACACTCGTTGAGCCAAAGCAAAAGTTCCTTGTAGCGTGGGTCGCGCGTGTAGTGAATATAGCTGCCATCTTCTTGCTCCAAATATTCCAACTGGCCAAGGCCGGCATAGCCGCGAAGTGTATCCAAATTCCAGACTTCATTCAGTTTTAAAGGCACCATATCGGGGTATGCTTCTTTTACCATTCCCATTACAGTAAACATGTCATCAAAACTGCGAATCCCCGGACTGCCAATATCTTCATAAATATCCTTGCGATATGTGATAGCCCCTACCATAGGTACAGCACTGCAATCTTCCCAGTCCGATTTATCGGAATAATGATTCAGGATGGTATAAACCTTGCCATCCTTAGAATAGCCTTTCGCAATTCCCTGCTGTGTTTCGGGAATTTCCCAATCTACATTGTATTCTTCAATAAGATCATCGTAAGCATAGGATACCGAAGCGTCGGACATACGGTCCAACAATTCCTGTGTATACACCAAATCCGGCAGTTCGCCGGAGGCGATCATCACGCCCAGCTGAGTTTGATCAACTGCCACAGTGGGGTCTAGCACAACACCGGTGGCTTCCGTTATAGCCTCAGGAATGATACCCTCAAATTTTTCCACGCCGTACCAGCTATGGTTAATGTAGATACTTAACGTTGTAACTTCATCGGAGCTTTCGTTCCCAGAGCCAGTTTCTCCCTGGGACACCGCTTCAGATGTCTCAGAGCTGCCGCTCTCCGTGCCGGAGCTTGTGTCTGAGCCGCCGCCGCAGGCCGCCAGAGAGGCGGTCATACACAGCGCCAAAAACAGGGCCAACAGTTTTTTCCGTGCTTTCATGTCATTTTCCTCCCTTGATTTAATAAAAACCGTTTTTATAAAGCATTCAGCTAATTAGCTGAAACTTTCCATTCATTTATCCCTTTACAGCGCCAATGGTCATGCCGCTGACAATGTACCGCTGGAAGAAGGGGTAAACCACTAAAATAGGTGCTACAGCCACGATCATGGCTGCTAACTGCACAGAAAGGGTTGTTACCGTATTTGCCGTCGCAGAAGCTGCGTAAGCATCCATGGTTTGCGCGCCAAGACTGTTTTTATTTATCACAGTCATCAGCAGATAGCCCATGGTCCGCAGGCTCTTGTCCTGGGTGAAGAAGGCGCAGTCATACCAGCTGTTCCACTGGCCCACCGCCGTGAAGATAGCAATGGTTGCCAGTAGGGGCTTGGAGATGGGGAGCATAATCCGGAAGAAGATCCGCATCTCCCCCGCGCCATCCATGCGGGCCGATTCCGCCAGCTCCTTGGGGATGGCCTGGAAGGAACTGATGGCCACCATGCAGTAGAAGATGTTCAGCATGCTGGGAATAATGTATACCCAGAAGGTGTTGATCAGGTGCAGCGTGCGAAGTACCATGTAATAGGGGATAATGCCGCCGGAAAAGTACATGGCGATAATCAGCATGGTCATATATACTTTTCTACCCACGAGGTCTCGATAGGATAATCCATAGGATACGATAGTTGTGAACAATACAGTCAACACAGTTCCCAATACCGTACGAGAAAAAGTTACAATTAATGCGTTTCCCCACGAGCCGTCTTTGAGAAGTTCCGCAAAATTGTCAAGAGTGAATTTTCGAGGCCAAAAATAGATTCCACCTAGCTGAGCGTCTTTACCTTCGTTTAATGCCAATACGATAGACAGCCAAAATGGATAAGCAGCCAAGAGGAAAATCAAGATTGCAATAAAGTACACGAAAAAATCCACTACTTTGTCTTCCGTTGTTCGCTTAATCTTGTTAGAAACACTTTTCTTGTTTGAAGGAACTGCCGCCATAATTATTCTTCTCCTTTCGGCAGAATACGAACTTTACTCTACTTAACTCTTTTTAGAATAAACTTTCTCCGCTTACCTTTTTTGAAAAGAAATTGCTGATAAGTACCAGAACTAAAGAAATTATGGATTGACACAAGCCAATGGCAGTTGCGTAAGCGTAACGGCCTTTGGATAAACCCATTTTCATCACATAGGTTTGGATGATTTCCGAGGTGTCGTTGTTGCCGCCGTTGCCCAACAGCCAGGCCTGGTCAAAGTTGGAGCCGCCCAAGCCGCCGCCCAGCAGGTTGCCCAGGGCCAGAATCAGCACCACGGTGATGGTTCCCTTGATCCCCGGCAGGGTGATGTGCCAAATTCGCTTCAGCCTGCCGCAGCCGTCCATCTGGGCTGCCTCGTATAAAGCGGGATCTACACTTGCCATAGCAGAAAGGAACAGAATTGCCCACCAGCCCATGTCCTTCCAGCAGGCGGTGAACACCGCGATGGGTAGAAAATATTGGCTGCCTGTTAAAAAGGAAAGAGGTTCATCAATTACCCCGAGAGACATCAGAAAACTATTGACTACTCCATTAGATTGAAGAAAAATCTGGCAAAATCCAGCTACAATGACCCAAGAGATGAAATAAGGCAAATAGCTGACAGTTTGCACTGTTTTTTTAATTGGAAGAATCTTTATTTCATTGAGTACCAGCGCCAGCAAAATTGGCAGCGGGAAAGTAAACACCATCTTCACCAGGCTCAGCACCAGAGTGTTACGAATAATATTTATAAAATTGTAATCTGAAGCAAACTCAATGAAATATTTTAGTCCTACCCATTCGCTGGTAAACAAACCTCCAATTCCAGTAGTAATATTGTAGTTTTCAAAAGCCATTAGAATTCCGATTAAAGGGATAAAGTTAAATATAACAATGAAAACCATCCCTACTAGTGCAAACATTTGAATACTTCGCTGTTTCCAAAAAATCTTTACCCAAGATTGATTTTGTTCGATTGTCCGTTCTCTCTTCATGTATTTCTCCCCCTTTTATTTGGCAGTTGTCTGTCAAATGTGGATTCTATCTTGTTTGCAGTATAACAAACCATTTTTATTTGTGTAAACTGTCATAATATCCCGCTTGCAGTCATATATTCATTCTTAATTTTTTCGCAACTTTAAAAAGAGCCTTGATACAAGCCACTTTTTTTGTCCCCTTAAAGCGATTTTCAATAAAATTTGACATGTATTTGAATATTAGACAATTGTTATTTTTAGAATATAAATTTATTATTGAAATAGCAGTATTTTTTGATTGTAAGACCGTTCTATTTATGAATGCAGAAAGGTGGAAGGAAAAATATGGCCAGTTCACAAAAAATTATTCAAGATATTTTTAAAAATCAGCAGTCGCTAAAGGATATGGCTGCAAATGCAACATTCGTTAGGAAGGTCCCCTCCACTTATCCAGGTGGAGTATTTGATAGACCGATGGGTCAATCTGTGCGGATTTATACACCTGAAATGAAGGGATCTGTTTGGGGCCAACCAAAGCAGATGACACTTAGTTTGCTTAAAACAGATGTTTATGATAGAAGATATTTTCGCAGAAAGCCCATTACTGTTGAAGAGGTGATGAAAGGAGCTTTTTCAGAAGCAAATAAAAATTTTGATGACATGCCTCATGTAGGGGTAACACGCCCTAAATATGGAACTCTGTTGGAAACCGGCGGGCGCTTTGATGCTCAAGCATGGTCGGAAAACTATCCTTTTCCTTGTCAGAAGGCTGTAGGGCAAGTTATTATACACTCTGATGACGTAAAGGAAGCGAATCAACCAGAAGCTGTTCAATCTATGAAAGATGGATTGGCCACAGTTTTTATAGAAAAAGGAAACGCGCGCTTACGTCTGCAGTATGTCATGGGAATGAAACGAAACATCGTTGCTGTTCAAACAGATTATGAAAATCTTTCTTCCCCTTTGTGGTTTCGTCTTTATCGCCACCAAGACCAAGGGCATCGACGGTACATGGATGAGAATGGGAATTATATTCCTAAAGAACAACGACGTATCGTATATACTCCTGTGGATCCTAACCAACCTGCGGGGTATTATGACTATGAAAGTGAGGCTGCTCTCAATTATCCATTTGAGCCGCCAACCTGCGGACAAGATGGGCGCTTTTTCTGGATTGAGCAGGTATTTCCTAAAGACCGGACATTTCCCGATGGATTTCGCTATGTATTGATGGGAATGCTTTCCGAGCCAACGGCTCAAGTTTCCTGTCAGCAATTACAAAAGGGATTAGGTACTCCCCCCAGATTGCCACGTGATCCTCAAGGAAAACTAATCCTTCCTTCTCTCACGGTAGGTCATGACGGCGAATTAGAACGGCTAGATAGAGATTTTTCCTATGTCCGCAATGCTCCTGGAGTAGCAGACACCGCTGTGCTTCCTACGGCCGGTACTGGCTCCGTTGTTTTCTACACGGTAACGGTTACTTGTAATGAGGCTGAAAATTATATAGAAGAGGCAAAGCGCCAGCTGTTAGAAGCGGAACAGCTTGGTTTTGAGGCTTTATGTCAGGAAAATCAATCTTGGTATAATGCGCTTTACGAGCGCAGAGAAAATGGCCGAATTGTTGTTGGAAATAGTCGAGGTAAAAAGGAAACAGCAGACGCATACTTTTTAAAGGATGCGTACTTAAGCTGGTCATACAGTCATGGTGGTTATTGCGCTCCCGATCCTTCAAAGTTTCAAGGCAGCGCCAGCTATGCAGCTTTCGATGTTGATACTCAATCTTGGCACTCTCTTCCCTGTTACAACGAGCTTTTTACAGAGGGCAAATGGTTTGTAAGAAATCAGTATGAAATTATGACCATGTGGCCAAAACTAATTGCGTTTTGGAAGGAAGCTCTGATGCAAAAGGCTCACGATATCTATGGCTTGCCTGGAATGGTTTGTGGACATGGGTATCTTCCACCCGCTATCCCTGATCCATGGTATATCGAAAATCAGACATTGGATTTTTGCATGGAAGTGCCTGGGCAAGTAATGAAAGTTATATTGAATCTTTGGGATTATACAGGCGATGAGTCTTATTTAAAAAAAACAGCCTATCCGTTGTTGCGTGAGCTGGCAATTTTTTATGACGCTTTCGCGCGGCGAGGATGGGATGGCAACTACTATCATCTTCTTCCTACAGTTGAAACAGAAAGCTATGGTATCGCCTATCAATTGAAATATTCCCGTGACACTACGGGTGCTATAGCGATGTTCCGGGCAATTCTGAATCTAGCCTGCCAAGCGGCTGATTTCTTGGGAGTAGATGGTGACTTAATCCCGAAGTGGAAAGAAGTGGCCGATCATCTACCTCCCTATCCCACTTTCCATGTGGGGTGCGGAGAAATCCTAGCTGGCAATCCTGGAGCGATGCCGCGTTGGCAAGCAGGAGATCATGAAATTAACACAGCACTCTATCCGGCCACCTTAGCTGATGAAATTACTTTGGACAGTTCGCCAGAACAAAAAGCCCTTATTGCTCGTACAGCGGATACAGTCCGGACAAAATGGAACGACGATGCGTATATAGCGGTGGGATATTTTCCGGAAGAAGTCCCCTGCTCTTATAATACGCCGGCAATTCTTATCAGCGATGAATCGATTCTTGCCCAGCAGCTGATAAATACCCCAGAACGAATGCTCAACAGTCGCTCTGGACGCATTCACTTTTTCCCTGCCGTACCAAAATGGTCCATCATTGCTTTCCGCAATCTGTTAGCACGAGGCGGTTTTTCAGTATCTGCATCGAAAAACGAAACAGGAGTTACAGCAATAACAATTACTTCGCGGCGGAATATTTATTGTCGGTTTGTAAATCCCTGGGATACTGAGAAAGTGATTATCACAGACCTTACCAACAAAAATGAAATTCCCTGGGAAACGGACGCCGATGTAGCGAATGGTATCACTTTTTTGTGTGAAGCGGACCATACTTATAGCATAGATCGCGGGTAAATATGGAGTTTTTTTAAGGCTCTTGTCTAAGAGAATGCCGGTAGAAAGTTGACTGTGCCACAATCCGTTTCTTGTCTGATTAAACTGTGACGCCGCTACTTTGCTTAAATAGGCGGCAGCCTGAATGAAAAGACTCCCTTTATTGAGGGCGGTGCAAAAATAAATGCCTTCATAAGGGGAGTCCTTTTATTTCAAAAAGAGATTGTGATTGTAGAATAGGCGATATGTTTGTTGAGATGTGCCGGCATGAAGAATTCAGCGTAACGTCAGGTCTCTTTCCGCTACGAAAAAAAGACATCCAAGTGCGAAAACCTGGATGTCCTTTTTTCATGCCATCAGAAGGCCCGCACTATGACAAGGGCGCTGCTTTTTCTCCCGCAAAGCTGCGCCTTTTCTTTCAGGTCGCGAGCCGCTGTCTCGCGCTCTGGAAACTTTTCCCGCCTTCGGCACCGCTGACAAGACAGAAGGGACAGCTTTCGCTGTCCCTTCTGCCTATGGGGTAATCATAAAATTAAGTAGAGTTGAAACCTTATTGAATCAGCGCGTTCACCATGATGGACGCAGCTTCAGCTCTTGTAATCGAATCAGTGGGACGGAACTCGCCAGTGGCGCCGTCGCCCTTCATCAGGCCTGCGGCCAGGGCGCGGTAAACTGCGTTCTTAGCCCAGGATGCAATCTCGGCGTCATCCGGATAGGTGTCCTTAGAAATCTCGGAAACACCCATGGCGTTGGCGATCATGCTGGCAGCTTCCTGACGGGTAATCGTGGCATCAGGCTTGAAGGTGGAATCCTCATAGCCGGAGATGATATTGTGGGCCTTGCAGTAAGCAATGGCAACCACGCCGTAATCGTCGTTATCCACGTCAACGAAGGGGCTTACCGCACTGCCGTCATTGCTCTCGCCCAGCATCTGGGTCAGCATGATGGCAAAGTCGCGGCGGGTAACGCTGGCGTTGGGATCGAAGGTGCCGTCGCCGCGGCCGGAAACAATCCCGGCGGCAGCAGCCTGCATCACGTTTTCGTAATACCAGGCGCCGGGCTGCACGTCGTCAAATGTATCGGACAGAGTCACAGTCACATAGTAGGGAGTCGTACGGTTGCCATCCTCAGAGGTGACCACCAGGCGCACGGTCTGGCTGAAGTTCACAGAGGTCTTGCCGCTGTCCACAGGATCGCCAGTCTTGGAATCCAGGGTCACCTTGGCATACTCGGAAGTGGTGAAGGTGGGGATCAGGCCCTTCAGGTCGGTGCCATAGGGCAGAATCACGGAAACCTTGTCCCCGTTGATGGAACCAGTAGCATTGCCGATAGAGAAGCTCTTCAGCACCGCTTCGGTGTTGGGGTCTTCCCACTTCAGGCGGAAGGTGTACTTCATGGTGGACTTGCCGTCCTCGGCAACCGTGGTCAGGCTGTTGTCAGGAACAGGACTCCATCTACCGTCGCCGGCGTTAACCCACTGATACAGTGCAACGGAACCGTCATCGTTGCGGACAAACAGCAACTTGGGATTTTTAAACTTACCAGTGCTATTGGCAACATTGCCTTCGTCAGCTTCGCCGTCGCCGTCCACGTCACCAGCAGAGTAGAAAATTTCCGTCGATGTGCTGCTGAACCGCAGAGTGGCGTAAGCGTCGATACCAAAGGTCAGGAACTGGCCGGCATCCTTGCCCAACTTCAACTCATTAACATCCGCGGCGTCCGCCGTGTAGCTCCAGGGCAGAGCACCGGTCACTTCGCCCACCTCGGTGTTGGAAGTGTCCACGTTGTTGGTCTTGTTGACAGTCAGTTCAGCGTCCTTCACGGAGATGTTGTACAGGATCTTGTAATCGTGAGGATCCTGCTCCTTCTCAGTCAGTGTGTAGACGGTGCCCTTGCTGGCAACAGTTTCATCGAATCCATAATTGCCTTCGGAACCAGCTTTGAGAACATCACGGGCGCTGTCTTCCGGCAGTACCACAACATACCACACCTCAGTGGGGGCATTAGTCGTGGTGTATTCGTTAATTTCATCGCCAGAGAAAGCTGCCTTATCGTTAGGCAGATCGTTCAACCGACTGCCACTCCAATAAGTGGGATTAGTACCGTTGCCACGAACCAGGAACGCAACACCATTATTCACAGTGTCAATGTTGGTAAGGATACGATGATAGTCCTCTGTGGCATCCATCCGCAGAGAATAAGGCGTGCTCAGGATAATCTCGCCTTCGTTGTCCTTATCCAGCCCTTTGTCGGTGATGGTACCCTTGGAAGCAGAAGCCAGCACGCTGTTGGCAGCGTTCACACGGGAAGTGACCTTCTCGTTGGTGTCATAGCCATTCGCGGCAATGCCGTCTTTTGTGGGATCATCATTCTGGATGGAGATTTCGAAGTTGGACAGGGTGCGGCCGTTCTCCACAGGCTTGATCAGGTTCACAACAATGTTGTAATCGTTGTAATAGCCGTTGTCATTCATGTTGACAGCGGAAATCACCTTGTGGATCAGGTTGGCGCTGTCCGCGTCGGGCAGATTGTCGGTGGATTCAATCCGTTTGGTGTCCAGTACATCGTCGAAGCCCAGATCGCCCATATCGGTAACGCCGTTGCGCACAACGGTGCCGGAAGTAGCGGTACGCTTGTAAATCACATTGGCGGAGCTGTTGGCAGTGGCGTAAATCTTCCAATCGTCAACCTTCAAGGTCATGTAGGGAACGTCGAAGTAGATGGTATTGCCAACAATGTTGCCCTCGGCTTTGTAGCCATCGCCTGCAATGTAGATGCCGGTCAGGTTGGCGGTGGTGGTGTTCTGCTCGATAGTAGCGGTCAGGTTGTAGGTCTGCACAACGTCCGTATCCTCGGCAGTGACAACAATCAGCTTGCCGTTGCGGATGTTGGTAACTCTCTCGCCGGAAGCATTTGCAGGGTCTACAACCCACTTGTCCATGCCGTCGATGTCGGAAGTGTTTTCCTTTTTAAAGCCGGTAATGCTGGTAATTTTGTCAGCGGTTTTGGTGTACAGCACCACTTCCACTTTGCTCAGGTCGGTGGGCCGGTCGTCCACATCCTGCATGGGCAGGTTGGCGGTGATTTCGCTGCCGTCAATGTCGGCTTCCACATCGTTGAAGAAAGCTCTCTTAATGACAGTGCTGTCATCCTGGCCCAGCTTGATGACCAGGTTGTACTCCTGCAGCTTGCTGTAGCCTTTGCAGTCCAGCCAGATCTTGCTGTTCCAGTCGTAGGTCGGTACATCATCAACCAGCTTACCAACGTTTAGTCTCTGATTGACTCTGAACTCAGCGGCATCGTCCTTAACGGCAGTGCCATTATACATATTAACATTTTTAATGTCAATGTACAGCTTATCAGTATCACCGTAGGTAGCGAAGTCGATGCGCTCGTTAAAGTCAACAGCGTAGCCCATGCTGTCCCTGCCATCCGCCTTGGGAATGGTCACGGTAACGGTGGGAACCACACGGTCGTTCTCTTTTGTGGTGTAGTCGATCTTGCCCTCATACTCGCCATAGCTGAAGGAGCGCAGAGACCAGACTTCCTCCACGTTGATGGTCCACTTCTGGACATTTTTGCCGTCCTCAGACACAACGCAGATAGAAGCGGTGGTGCCGGTGACAGCAACCTCGTAGTAGCCGCCCTTCATGTCCGTAACCGTTGCGTTCACAGGTCGTCTGTTGGTATCGGCATCACTGTTCAGAGCAATGGTAGCGTTGTCCTGGGTCTGCACACGGATGTGAGCGCCCTGCGCAACATTTTTCCCATCGACAGTGGCGGTGGCGTTCAGCGCGCCCTTAGGTACAATCAGATCGATGTCGTGGGAGCCGTTGTTGACGTCCACCACATAGGTGCCGGTGCCGTCCTGAGCGGTGACATTCAGGCTGGCGCTGGGAGAAGGATCGTACACACTCAGCTCCACGGTATAAGTCTCAGCAACCTTGTTGTTCTTCACAAGGTTCAGAGTCAGGGTGCCGCCGGTGCTGTCGGCTTCCATGACGTCCACGCCGTAGTCAGAAAGAGTGACTGTGGTGTCAACGTCAGCGTCAGTCATCTTGTTGGCGCTGTTGCCCACAGAGACGCCCTCTTTAGCGACCTCCAGGGTGGCGCCGCCAAGGGACCCACCAGCAACGGCAAGTGTGAGGTTGTCGTTGTAGCGAGCCACTTCAGCCTTGAACACAGTACCCTCAGCCACGACGGAATTTCCGCCAATGACGAGGTGTGTCACAGTCTGAGCAGCAGCGCTGAGCGGAATCATTGCGACGACCAGCATGAGCGCCAGAAGCATCGCAAGTG
>CAJMOH010000041.1 GCA_905215055.1 uncultured bacterium | reverse complement strand
ACTTCAATAACTTCGGGCTGCTCCGTAACCCGGATACCCTGGAATGGCTGGGGCCGGCGCCCATTTACGACAGCGGCTCCTCCCTGGGCTACGACAAGCTGACACCCCAAATCCGTTCCGGACGAAATATCTCCTGCAAGCCCTTTAAGAAAACCCACCAAGATCAGCTGCGGATGGTGACCTCTTTTGACTGGCTTGACCTCTCCAAGCTGGACGACGTTGACCAGGACATCCGGGAAGTGTTCACAGGAGCGGAGGAATTCATCGACAAGGAGCGGGTGGAAGCAATCGTCGCCTCAGTGAATCAACGCATCCAGATGCTGGAGACTTTCATCCTCACCCAGCAACCCCAGATAGATTCCACAGAGAACGATGTGGAGGAAAATGTGGCGGCGGAGTATGGGATGGGGCAGCAACACTAAAAAGCGCAACTACCCATAACAAGAAGCTGCAACGGTGATCGTTGTAGCTTCCTTTTTATCTATGATACAATAAAAATATAGGGTTCTCCACAAGAATTGACAAAATACGTCCCATAGGACGTGGTAGACTGCTGTATGGATTGGTAAGATTTTCCTGTTGGCAAAAACATCGGTAGCTGTGGTAGGAGGTCTTGCTTTTGCGAAAGCACGAGAGCTTGTTTCTCGCCTTTTGGGTCGTTCGCATCCGGGAGTTTCGTATAAAAATGGAACTCACTCAGGAAAGACTGGCAGAAAAGCTGTGTCTGAGCACGCGAAACTATCAGAAGTTGGAACGGGGCGTCCACAAGCCGTCCACCATAACGATCATCCTGTTCCTATACCTGCTCTCCGACCAAGAAATCATCTCTTTCACCCGCTCCTTTGGCCAGATGGTAGAAAAAGCCCATTCCCAGGAGGTTGCCTGACCATGCAGACAAAAACACCGTATATACCCACGAGAGAGCAGAAAAGTGCTGTTCCCCTGGAGAATTTTGACATTCATGAAGATGAAAACATTCTTGTCAATCGATTGTACTACGCTGTGCCAAGGTTTGAGAATGGACGGTTTCAATGCTCCGTCTTCTATGAGGAAAATACGTTCTGCAAAGATGCGGATGGAGATCTGATACTGGTTCACTCGGAATACGGAATAGACGATCCACTTGAATCCGAGTAGCCGCCCGATGCTTAAATCGCCAGCATTTTCTACATCTTTTTTGGAAAGTCGCATGATTCAAAAACTGAAATCAAGGAAAAGCCGCATAAAACCTGGGCTTTTCGCCTTCCTTTTAGCCAGGCGCATCATTTTTGGAAAGAAAACACAATCCACTTGTCCCCAGGCTCTGCGAAAATCGCATGGCCTGGGGATTTTTCGTACCTATGTTGCCTTGGCCAGGGTCTAGTTTTTCACTGCCTATGCCCTATATGTCCCCGTCCTGCGTCATTTCTTCGCACCGACTTTCCAAAATCCAGCACCAAAACCGCACCCCATCTTTCCGTTTTTTGCGTGTCAGCACCACGTGCGGCCCACTTGCGCTTAGCCATGCTGCACGCCTCTCGAAAAATTTTCCTTTTCTTTGTTTACTCCACCGCAATTTTTGAGGTGGGGGTACCTGACATATGTACTTGGCCACCGTGTTGGCGCCCATGCCCGTGTTCTGGCTTATGCGCCTGATGCTGGGCCAGCATTGATGTGTTTTCTTGTCCTCCCAGATTTGGCGAAGCCCTTTTCTTTGTTTACTGTCTCGCAAATTTTGAGGTGGTCCAAGTATCTCTTGGGGTAAACAAAATGCCGGGATCGCTCCCGGCATTGCATAGAAATGCAATTTTGAAAAGATCGGGACTACAACATCTAACCCGCACCACTATCATTCCTGAACATTGATGATGACCTTCGTGGTTGTCTCTCAGTTGACATCGATGTGCTAGAGACCAATTCCCTGTTAGCACAATGGCTGGCGAAGTCCCAATTATGTGTTTGTGCTCCAGTTGAGTAACGTACTTCCGCCCTGTGCTGAGACTCAGGCCCGTGTATTCCCCAATTTTTCGAAAGCTAGGGTGCACAGGTGGTCTTCCTATCCCCCTTTGAGGCTTCTACCGTATCATCTAAGCGGCCCGTTCTCCTGCGAAACGTCTCTCGATTTCTTTAGTGCGGAGGATTTGGTATCAAAGCGAGTGACGATCATGTGGACGATATACGGAATAAGGATGACCGGAATGGCCAGATAAGCGATGCCGCTGTAAGCCTTTTGGATCAGGTTCAGCAGGCCAAACTGGGCGATACCGAAATCCACCACACAGCAGATCAGGGCGGCAAGAACCTCCTTTTTGGTGACACGCAGGCGGGACCTTCCCTGTCTCTGAGCCAGGTCCGCGGACTCTCCGCAGACACGCTTCACCATGGCTGCCACCATGTTTACAGCCGTAGACACAGCTCCCAAAATAATCAGCAGGGAGATAAGGGGCGTCATGAAGGAAACGCCCACTCCGTTTTCCACCATAAACAGGGTAGGTACGCTTTGAGAAGCGGTTTCCGGATTGGTATAAATGGTCATCAGACCCAGCACCACCATGACCATCATCAGAGCGTTGATAACCACTCCCACTCCCATGCTTTTCAGGGCGTCTCCCGGCTTCTCAAAGGACTTGGCATGCTGGACAAACACGGCAATGTTCGAGAGCTGGAAGGTGCCGTACAAAAAGGCGGAATACAGGGCCGGGCCGACGCCCAGCTGCTCCTCCCCCATCTGCTGAACAGCAGAACCAATCTGGGAAAAGTTTACGGCGATGTTGGGAATATAGACCACAAACAGCCCAGCGATGATGCAAACAGACAGGACCGAAGCTACCCTGCGCACCAGGTCCGTGCCAAAAATAGCCACCACAAAGATGAACACCCCTATGAGAAGGGTACACAGCAGATAGGGCAGACCCGTCAGCTGGCTGAGAGTGGCGCCCCCTGTGGCAAAGGCTACCGCCGGCGCCACGCACATCACGCACAAGTACAGCAGCTCAAAGAGATTGGAGAAGATGGGGGCGTATTTGCCGTAAAAGGCGTTGTTGTAGGAGCGGTAATCATAGGTTTGGTGCTTTCTGGCAAACCGCAGGCTGTAAGCGAAAAACACGCCGTTATAGGCCATGGCCAGCACAGGCATGAGAATGCACCAGGCGCCATACCGGACAAAATAGCTGTAAATCTGGGCGCCGGAAGCGAAGCCGCCGCCAAAGTGAGTGGTGAACCACACAAAGGCCACGCCCAGAGCGATGGCTCCTGTTTTCGACTTTTTCATCGGTGGCTCACCGCCCTTTCCTCCAGAGTCTTCATGGCCTGCTCCAGCATGGGCCGGGTGACCTTGTAGGGATAGTGGGCCACATCGGACATGGCGGGAATCCGAGCCAGGCACTCCTCCCACTGGGCGGGAGTGATCTCAATATCCGAAAGCCGGGCAGGCAGGCCAATGGACTTGTTCAATTCATAGATTTTCTCAAACTCCTCCTTTTGCCCGTCCACCAGCAGAGCAATCAGGATGCCAAAGGCCACCACCTCTCCGTGCAGGTGGCGCTCCTCGATAACGGGATAGGCTGTGAGGGCGTAGAAGATGGCGTGGGCCAAGCCGCTGTTATAATCGGGAGTGTAGTCCTTGGTGAGAAAGATAGAGGCAATCCCCGTGGTGACCACGATGGCCAGCACTACCTGCTCCACCGCATAAGTACACAAGCCCCGCCTGTGATCCTCTAAGGCCTGGACGCTGTACAGCAGCAAAGGGTCCCGGCACATCTGACTGACCGCCACCCCCACGGCAGTAAAATGCTCCAGCCGCTCGTCCCGGGAGGAAATCAGGGCCTCGTAATATTTGGCGTAGGTGTCGCCAATGCCAGCCCACATGTACTGGCTGGGAGCCTGGGCGATGATCTGGGTGTCGATAAAGGCGTGCATCACTGGACGGATAAAGAAATGGGGCTTCAGAAAAGTGCCGTCCTCGTTGTACATAATGGACACAGACGTGGTGGCCGCGCAGTTGGAGGCAATGGTGGGAAAGCTGAATACAGGCTTATCATCGGGGATGCACAGGCATTTCACCGTATCCAAGGCCTTGCCGCCGCCCACGCCAAAGACCATGTCCGCCTCTTGGTACAGGGGCAAAGCCCGCAAACGCTCCACGGTGGCATAGGTGCAGTTTTCCCCGTAGATTTCAGTGCCGATAATTTTCAAATTCGTTTGAGCCACATAAGCGGCGATTTTGTCATAGGCGGCATCCAAGGCCTTGCGCCCCCCGATGACCAGTACCCTTTTGCCATAGGACTCGCACACCGGGCCGATTTTCTCGTAGATCTTGTCGCCGATGGAGTAGCTGGGCAGATGGACCTCGTAATTTTCCAGTTTCATTTTGATACCTCTTTCCGGGACAAGGCAACAAAAAAGCTCTTGTCCCTACAAAATTGATGCAGGGACAAGAGCGCAACACTCCTGCGGTGCCACCCGGCTTGACGCGGTTTCCGCGTCCACTCACGCATACAAACGGACTATATGCTCTCTTTGATAACGGAGTTCGCTCTCCGGCTTGCTTACTGTGGTTTCAGCGCGCCCTCAAAAGCCCATTCATCCCAGCTTCTGCTGCCGCACTCTCACCCACGGCGGCTCTCTGAAAGCAGCTTCACTGAAATTACTTGCTCTTTCTCAACGGTTTAGTATTACTTTATCACTAAAAAAGAGGAAAGTCAACAGAAATTCTTTCTGCTTAACTACAATTTTACAGCCCCCCGCAAATAGTGCGATCTGGAGGCTGCCTGGATCCTGAAAAACCGTGAACACAGCATTTCACAGAAATCCGCGCCCGTGTTTTCCTGATGTCCAAAGCGCTCCACTTTCCAGTTCAGCCATAGGAACATTCTAACAAGTGTTCTTCAATTCCATTTCCACAGACTTTTTGATTGGTTTACTTATTTCACCAAGGTTTTGGGAGTGGGAACGCCCCTGCCCATTGGGCAATCAAAAAGCCGGGATTACTCCCAGTCTTTGCAAAAACAAGCATTTGCGGAAAGCCCATTCCACTTATAGAATCCAGCAAAACAAAAAACGTCAGCGCCTTCCCGGAAGGCGCTGGTGGGAAACCGCCTTCTGCTTTAGCATGGGGGAACTACCGTCCTTCATAAACAGAAGATTCTCTCCAACAAACGAGGTGTAAGCAAAACAGTTCAATGGCAGAACACATACTTTTTCAGCCGGTCAAAGGCCTCCTGTACCCGGGACAGGGGCAGGGCCAGGTTCATGCGGATGTGGCAGGGTCCGTGGAAGGCCCGTCCGTCCTGCCAGGCCACGCCCACGTCCCAGCCGGCCTTTTCCAGCTGGTCGATGGTGGTGTTGTGAGCGGCGCACCAGTCGGTGCAGTCCAAAAACAGCATGTAGGTGCCTTCGGGTTTTTGCACCTTCACGCCGGGGAAGTTTTCAGCGATGAAATTGCAGGCATAGTTCACGTTGCCGGTGATGGTCTGGCGCAGCTCGTCCACCCAGTCGGAGCCTTCCTGGGTGTAGGCGCCGATGAGGGCGTGCATGGACAGCACGTTCAGGGAGTTGTAGTGCGAGAGGGAGCTTTCCTTGTCCATCCGCTCCCGCAGGGCCTTGTTGTAGACAATGTGATAGCTGCCGATCAGCCCGGCCAGGTTAAAGGTCTTGGAGGGAGCGTAGAGAGCCACCGTGCGCTGGCGGGCGTCCTCGGAGATGGACTGGGTGGGGATGTGCTTGTGGCCCTCCAGGATGATGTCGGACCAGATCTCGTCGCAGACCACCATCACGTCGTGCTTTTGAAACAGCTCCATGGCCTTTTCCAGCTCCCAGCGCTCCCACACCCGGCCGCAGGGGTTGTGGGGAGAGCAGAACACCGTGGCGTGAATCTTGTTCTCCACAATCTTCTTCTCCATGTCCTCAAAGTCCATGCGGTAGACGCCGTTTTCGTCCTGGACCAGAGGGCTGTGGACAATGTGATAGCCGTTGTTGGTCAGGCAGCCGGTAAAGCCGATGTAGGTGGGGGAGTGGAGCAGCACGTTGTCCCCCTTGGAGCAAAGCACGTTCAGGGCCGTAATCACGCCGCCCAGCACGCCGTTTTCATAGCCGATGCACTCTTTTGTCAGGCCGGTGACGCCGTTGCGCCGCTCCTGCCAGCGGATGATGGCGTTGTAGTAGTCGTCGCTGGTGGCGAAGTAGCCGAAGAAGGGGTGGTCCACCCGCTTTTTGATGGCCTCTGTAATGGTGGGGACCGTGGGGAAGTTCATGTCCGCCACCCACATGGGAATCACGTCAAAGCCCTCCTTGGGGGGCTGGGGGCCATGGCCTCCTTCTGTCAAGCCGTCCACCGCGACGGCATCCTTCCCGTGCCGGTCAATTATTGGTGACAAGCAGGTAAACAATTAACAGCACCAGGTTGGTGGAAAAGGCCTTGCACAAGGGGATGACCACGTCGAACACCTGCTTAGCCACTGGGACCTGGAAAACACGGACCAGAGCGATTACGGTTCCCAGCAAAACGCAGATTACCAGGGTGCAAAGGGACATGAGTAGGTTTTGGAGAATGTAAGAAATTGCCGATTTCAAGCAAACCCAAAAATATCCCGGGTCGATCATGCCGGCTCCCTCCCTTCCTTCTCCTTAACGCGCCCCTTGAAGCCAAAAGCAAAAAATTTGGGTTTTCGGGGAAGGGGTACGTTGGCTCTGCGGCCAAAATCCAGCTTCCGGTTGACAAAGGCAAACACTCGTTCCAATACCAGGCTGATGACTGCGAATACCGCCGCACAGCAGACGTGCCCTTCCAGGGTGTGGCCAGAGATAGCACCTAGGGAACTGGTTTTTCCCACCATGTACGCCAAAGCCGTAGCCTGGAACAAACTGATAAAGGTGTTGCCCAGCATGGGCAGGACCACCCGCAGTGCCTGGGGCGTGATGATATGCACCATGGTTTGGTGTTGGTCAGGCCCACCGTCCATACCGCCTCGCTTTGGGCGGCGGGCACCGCCAAAATGGAATCCCGGATGTTCTCCCCCATAAACCCGTCCATGTTGATGCCATAGGCGATGAGCACATAAACCACGTTATCCACACCGGATACGTTCCCTCCAAAACTGCTCACCAAGGCGGGAATACCTATGGTAGGGTGGAATGTCAATCAAAGTATCCCCTTCCACTAAGTAGGTTTCATCCATAATTGTAACCTGGAGCTTTCCGCTCTTTACATACAGCAACTCATATCCCTGATGGGGGTGAGCGAACTCTACTGATAAACCTTTTTTCAGAGAAACATGCCAAATTTCTTTACATCCTCCAGTCTCCCATTTTCCCACCTTCAAAGCCAGCGAAAAACCTTCCCCCTCGTAACGGACCAATGCGCTCTCCGGAGTCCGTAGCTGCGCTACCTGCTCCCTAGGTGTTTCAACAGGCTCTGGCTTTTCTCAATTTAGGGATTTTCCTGACCGATACATCTCCATAAACTCTGAATCTTCTAAAAGCGATGGATAATTTTTGCGAACCAGATTTTTTTCCAAAATCCCCCCACTCATATCCATTTCTTGAAAGAGTTCCCTCTAAATTGTCCCTTCCTCCAAAAAATGAAAGCCGTGGGACGTAAACGGAGGAAGATGAATCAAATCCCCCGCATAGGCAACAAAATGCTGCCCATTTACAACACACTCCACACTTCCACGGGCCACCTCAAAGGTTTCGTAACCGTGAGCGTGCTGATGATAAGATACCTGGGCGTCTTTGTGATAAACTGTATCACTCATTTCGTCTTTTTGACAGGGGCCACGGGGAAGAATGAAGTCATTGACCTCCTGGGTACCCTCATCATAATGACGAATCCAAAAAGTAGATAAAAAGAGACATAGTTTTCAGATCTCTGGTAGAACGGAGTCGCGACACACCATTCGAGAGGAGAAAGCAAACCCAATGCCCAGCGTGTTAAAGCGCGCCGAAAATTATACGGCCCAACGAGAAATTAATCAAGGGGAAAATTAAAGATCTGGTGCGAGGCAGCGTCGAAAAGCTCTGAATGAGTTGGATGCCGAGGCGGAGAAACTGCCCCAGGCAGCCCAGTAGGAGCGCAATGAACAGCGCCAGAGTTATCACAGTAACCACTGCAACCGCAATCTCACCATCACTTCCAGGGGCATTACCACGAAGGTCCTCAATCTCAAAAGAAGCTCCTTTGAGACCGCTATCATTGAGCGCATGAACCGGGAGATCTGATACCGCACCTGTGAGGTGGGCAGCTTCCTGGACGGCAACTTCGCTCTCGTACTGGTCTGTATCCGGCTATGCTATGTGGCCAACAAAAAGTATATGAACATGAATCACCTGGAAACGTCTTCGTTGCTGGTTGAATTCACTCACGCCAGCGTCTGCAAATTAAAAGTGCAATAAATTCTTGAGACTACATCCCAGAGTAAACGGAAACCGGTGACATGACAGCTGCGGCGCCGGTCTCGGCTCCCGTCTGGGTGGGTGCTGGACGCTCCCCGCTGGGATCTCCCCTTCCCCTATTAAAACAGCAAAACACCCCCGCGCAGCTATCAAGCTGGCAGGGGTGTTTTCGCGTTGCTCGCTGTTACTTCACAACATTCTTATCGAAATTCATGATGATGCTGGCAGCCTGGCCACGGATGGTATTTCCAGCGGGATCGATCAAACCGCTGTCCTCGTGGCCGTTAATCAAGCCGTTGCCGTTAGCCCAGCTCATGGCAGTCTCGGCCCAATCACTGACGGAACTATCATCGGGGAACTTGCTCAGGTCGCCGGTCTTGGTCAGGTCGTACTTCTTGTACTTGGCGTAGTTGTACATCATCTGAGCAAACTGCTCACGAGTGACCTTGGCGTTGGGAGCAAACTGGTTCTCCCCCATACCTGCCACCACGCCGGTATCCTGCGCCCAGGCGATGGCGTCCACAGACCAAGTGGGAGCTTCATTCATGTCCGCGAAGGTGGCCTCTTCGTCCACCTTGGGCTGGCCCTCCAGGTTGTACAGAATCTGGGCGGTCATGGCACGGGTCAGGCTCACCTCGGGATCGAAAGTGGTGTCGCCTGTGCCAGCCATCAGGTTGTTCTCGTAGACGTACTGGATGGCGTTGCGGTACCAGGCATTGCCCACATCGGTGAAGGGATTATCCCACACGAAGGTTACCTTGATGGTCACCTTGCTGTCGGGCTGCTTGAAGGTATACTTGCCGTTTCCAGCGTTGGTCACCGCCACAGCTTTGCCGTCGGCGTCGGTCACAGATACGCTTCCCACCTCATACCCCTTGTCAGGCGTAGCAGTGATAGTCACCGTAGCGCCCTCCTTGGGACGAGTGGGAGAAGCTGTCACCTTGCCGTTCTCGGTGTCGGAGACCGTGTTGGCGTAGGTGGGAGTGCTAGGAGTGACGGGAGGCACATAGGGCTTGTCCTCTACAACGGTGCCGCTAGAATCCAAAACCTTACCGGGAGCCAAATAATCGTCAATGGCAGCATTGGAAGGGAATTTACCACCGGAAATGACAAGCTTTGCGCCCTTGACATCGTTACCGCTATCATCCGCGATAGAAACAGTACCGGCAAAAGTACCTCCATTAATTGTAGTATTACTTTTCCCACCGTTAGATGCTCTTGCGTTTTCAATGTACAGAGAATTATCTTCCTTCAGCTCAGCTTTGTTAATAGTGACCTTTGTTATTCCATTATTTTGTTTTGTGTCAACATTTACGCCGCCCCAGACATTGCCTTCAGTAGTTAGGCCATTCACAACAAGAGTAGAGGTGTTGCACACGATACCATAGCCTGTTCCATTCTTAATCGTGACATTCTCGACTGTAACCGTTGTATTTTCGCCTGCTGCGGATGTAATATTCAGGCCATGCTTGGCTTTCTTATTGCTGTCAATGGTCAAATTTTTAACGACAACTTTAGCATTGCCCTGAATGTTAATCATGCTGGTTTTATCAGCAAACTGATCACTATCCGTATTGGCAGAAATCGTCATTCCATTGCCATCCAAGATGATATTCTTCGTAATGGTTAATGCGCCCTGAGTGTCACCTGCTTGGCTAGAAAGAACTACATTTTTTAACAGGGTGACGGTGTCGCTATCGTTAGCGTTCTGGATAGCTTCCGCGAGGGTAGCGTAGGTTTTCCCATTTACAGCGGCCTCAAAGGTGTTGCTGTCGGGGGCGGTGAAGGTGACATTTTCACCGATGGTGATCTTGCCAGCGGTTCCTGAGGTTGACGTAACAGCCGCCACAGTAGCGTTGGAAATGGTGGCCGTGGTGTGCTGGGTGTTGCTGGTCACGGTACCTTTTACCTCAGCGCCATCTTTAATTTCAACGGTAGACGTGACACCACTCTTGCCGTCGGCGATGACTACATCGCCGGTGACGTTAGTGTTAGAACCGGAAATAGTAAGTTGAGCCTTGTAAGATCCCGTTTGCAAATTTGATATTGTATCCGTATTACTGCTTACATAAATTGCTGGAGGTGCATCCTCAGTTGCTGGGGCTGTAATAGCGGTATCAGTAACAGTACAAACAGCATCGTGGTTATAGTTACCATTTTTGCTCCCCACAATCAGTGCCGCCATAGGAACTTCATTTCCGGAACCCCATCCAACACTAGAGGTCTCGTAATTGTGGGGATCTGTATATTCTCCTGTTACATTAATCTGGCAGCCCTCGATGGTTGCAGTACCGGCCCGAACCAACACACCCATACGATCACCGGTAACTTGGCAGTTTGTCATAGTCAAGTCACCGGGAATATTAATCATAATAGGACAGTTATCCCCGTCTTCCGCATTTGCTATGAATGTAGAGCCAATTAAATTGATGTCAACATTATAGTTTTCTTGGGTCGCAGCGTTGGTGGCCACACAATACACAGCAGCAGTTACATCGCAATTTGTGATATTAACAGCAGCCGCGTCACCCTGGGGGTAAAACGCGGAGCCCGTGCAAGTAATATTGATATTGCTTGCGCTTACCGTTGCACCAGCTTGAGGGTTGAAAACTGAAGTAGTACCAGTAACATTTGTAAGCGCCAATGTTCCGCCGCGTGCGGTCTCCACTACGGAAGTATCCTTAAATACGAGTGTTTTGTTATCAGAAAGCACAATAGTTCCGCCCGTATACGTCAACGTCTGGCCATTCAAATCATAGGTAATTGTACCTCCTGATTCACTGGGCAGAGTTAACGAACTGACAGCTACGTCCTCTTCAAGAGTAATAACTCCATTTTTGGCTGCGGGAAGTTTTGATGTCTCCGCGCTCGCCGCCACCGGCACCATGCCCACAACCAGGCACAGCGCCAGCAGCAATGACAAAATTTTCCGTTTCATTGTTTTTCCTCCTTTTACCGATAGATCAGTTTGCTGGAAGATTCCTTCCAGCAAAAGAAGGGCATACCCTTCTTTGAACAGTCTGTTATTTAGATTTTATATCAAATTTGCGCCGGTGTCAACAGAAATTAGAATTCTTTCGCAAAACTGGCGCGGTAATTTTTTCCTGGTTTTGGGTTGAACACATTCCCTTCTCCCAAGCAGGTTGGCTGGATCATCCGCGCTTTGCCGCAGCACCCTGTCACCCAGGTATCAAAGGCAAACCCAGATTCCTGACACACCCAGCCACAGCAGAAATCCCGCCGGCACCAACAGGCAGAGCGCGATGATTCCCAAGAACACCAGCGGCACACAGGCAAAGGGCAGGGAGAGACAATCCCCCAGACTGGGACGCAAAAAAATCCCCCCTTGAGGGCTTTGATACAAGGTAACCAGGTCTCCGGGAGAGAATTGGCCGCTTCGAATGGATGAGCAAAGATAGTCCCGGCCTTGCCCCAGGGAAAACAACGGGTACCTTCGGAACCCGCCGTCTCCGTCGGATTCCTCCACCCAGCCGGTAAACCTGCCATCCACCGGTTCCCAATGGCCCAGCAAAAACTGAACCAGCACCGCCCATGGCCGCACCGTATCCCGCAGCATGGGAAGATACAGCCCCCACATGAAGGCGACCCCCAGCGTCCCAACACCGAAACCCAGTACCAGACATATCACGCTGCCCGCCAGGTTGGGATGCTCTACCGTATAGTCGGAAATCTGGGCCTGTACATTCCGTCCGCCCAGCAACAGGATGAAACCCACAACAAGCGCCAGCAATGCCGCCGCACTCCACAGCACCCACCAGGAACGCGTGTCTTTCCGCAAGGTCCACTCCCCCGTAGAACGGCGGTAAAGAATCTTCACCCGCTGCCCCAGGGCCGGAGCAGCCAGCGCTCTGGAAAACTCCTTCCGCAGAGAAATCTCCTGCCCTTCCACAGAAAGCCGCAGAGTGACCCACGCTCTGGAACGTTCCTCATCTATGGAATCCCCGTCCTTCCAAACGGGAGTGACACGGACTCCCACCACCTGGGCGATATGCTTTTCCGCGCCCCGCCAGCCTTTTTTCCGGGAGTATCCCCCCCTGGCCAGCAAAGCGAAAAACAGACTGACCGCCAGCACAGCCAAGCTCCACTTCCACATTGCTGCTCCTCCTCAGGAAAGCGCCGCGATGATTTGCTCCATCACGGCAGCGCTGGGCATTGGGGCCACTTGGGTCACCTCCTCCGCCACACCCTCCACCCCGAATTGGGCGGTGTCCGTGGGGGCGTCGTACACTCCGGTGCGGAAGCCGTGGTTCTCCCAGGCCAGGCGCTGCACCTCCTCGTCCAGCAGGGCGTCAACGCCCCGCGCGCCGACCTCGTCCAAAGCGATATACACATGGGAGGACCACACCGTGGGGGTGGGGTACACTATCACAATGTCGTCCCGAATTTGCGCCCAGGTCTCCGCCTCCTGAACAGCGAACTCCAGCAGCTGGCTTTCATATCCGGCGATGAGAGGCTTTGCTCCCATACCTGTTTTCAAAAACTGATCGAACAGATCGGAGGAGGAGCTTTCCATATAGCCCAATTTTTGAAACAGCGCCTGAAGCCGTGGAAGAAGCCCGGGCAAGTCCTCCTCACTCACCGAGCCGCCGCACAGGGTGTTGGCCAACAGCCCGGCAAACATATTTCCTGAGTTGGACTTGGTTGGGTCCGTGGTGTTCACAGCAACGCTGCCATAAAGCTCAGGCAGCCCCACATCGCTCCACTGAACGCCAGACTCCATAAGGGCTGTCAGCTTTTCCATGTCCGCCGAGAACACTCCGCCGCTTTCGGAAAAAACGCCCTCGGCCAGCAGCGCCTCCGCCACGGCGGTGTGGGTGTACAGCACAATAGGCGTATTAAAGACAATCTGACTCTTTTCTGGAGCGCCGTTTGCCTCTTCGAACAGCACCAGTGCCGTTTGGTTGGAGGGAAACAGGAAGTTTTGTCCCGTTCGGTCCAGAGAGGTCACCATCTCAATGGAACCTGCCCGGCTGTAATCTAAAGACAGGTGATACTTGTCCTTCAAAATCTTCTGCACCTGTTCATCTTCCAGCAGGCTGATTTTCTCGCCGCCCACATAGCCGGTGATCTCCGTGACCTGAGCGGCGCTGGAAAACCACACGTATCCCACGGCTCCCAGCGCCACCACCGCCAGCAGCAGCAAGCCCATCCATCTCGCTTTCATTTTCTCTCCTCCTTTGGCAGCAGCTCCGGCCCCAAGGCCGCTTGCAGCACATCGATCTCCACCTGGGTATCCAGCAGCTCTCCTGCCATCAGCTGGGTAAATTGCTTCTCAAAGGCTTGGTTCAGCAAAGGCAGGGCCTGCTCTGTTTTTCTCAGGATGTCCCGCACCTCCGGCGAGTGCACCCCCGCCCTTTGAAAGTCCTGATACCGCTCCAAAAGATGGGCGGCGGTATCCAGATAGTAGAGGAAAAACTGCCGGGCCTGAGGCAGCTTTTCCGGTTCCCTTTCCAGATAGGCCACCATGCTGCTGCCGGTGTTCCACAGCCGGCGGACCTGGGCCTTTCCCTGGGGATCTGTCACAGCAGCTTCCGCCTGGGCCAGCACGGCTAAATCAGCCCGGGCGTTCTCCATGACACGACGGAAATCCTCCTTATCCCCGCTGCTGGTCAGCCTTCGGTTTGAGCTGAGGGGGGCAAGCACCAGGTAAATTCCCCCGTAGAGTCCGGCGGACAGAGCCAACGCCACCAGCGGGTTCCAGCTGAGCCCCACAAACAGCAGCAAAAACAGCAGTGCCGCCGCTGCCGCCGCGAAAATCGCCCGTCTCCACTCCCTCATCAGTTGTACCCCTTTACGCTGCGAAAGGCCCCTGTCAAGTCCTCACGGCCGTCAAAAACTCTGGCGTTGGTAAGCTGCGCCAGGGTTTCCAGCTGGCTCTCGTCCGCGTCCCCAAACAGGATGGAAAACACGGGTACCTGGACTCCGAACGCCTCATAGGCCTTTGCAAAATCCTGGTAGGAGCCGCCGGACTTTCCATCTGTCAGCAGGATGACTGCCGGGGTATACTGGGAGAGGTCATACTTTTCCAGCTCCTCCAAGCCTTGGATGGCAGCCGCGTACATGTCCGTGCCGCCGCCTGGCTCCAAATCTTCCGCCACGGTATTCAGCTCCTCCAGCTCCCGGCCGTTGCCCAGCGCGGGGTAGACGCCCAAAACCTCTCCCGCAAAGGGAATGAGCACATTCACTTCCCGGCTGGAGGCTTGGAGAAAATGCTCCTGGGCGTTGGATTGGATGAGCAGCTGCTCCATGGCCTCTTCCAGCTGCTGGTTTCCCTCCCCGGACATACTGCCGGAATAATCCAAGCAGTAGATATTGAGGGAGGGCTTTTTAAATTCCGTCTGATACAAATCCAGAGCCTGGAACAGCACGTCCGCCTCAGGCATTCGCATGGGAGAGAGCACTCGTTCCGGCTGCAAGCCCCAATCCTCCCGGAACACCTCTCTGTTCTCCTGGTTCACCCCCGTGTAGCTGGAGCGCCGCCCTGTGCGCTGGATGGCGTTCTGGGTGTCTGCCGAGAGCAGGTACTCCTGCAATTTCAGAAATAGCTCCTCCTTCTCCCCGTCCCCCTGGTCCACATAGGCCAAGGGGGAGTCGGCGATGGTCAGGCCGTCGGTGGGGTACACCACGTACAGGGGCTCCCGGCCCTGGGCCTCCAACTCCTGGTTGGCCTGGATGACCAAGCACTCGTAGTTGACCATGGCGTCAAAGTCCCCCTGGAGGAACATGTCCTTCAGCCAGTCGGAACTGCCGGAGGAACGGTCCACCCCGGAGAGGAGTTCGGTCATCTGGGTGCGGAGGCGTTCGCTCTCCAAATCGGCGGATGTGAGGGATTCCGGGTTGCCCAGCAGGGCGTAGAGGAACCCGATGTAGGCGCTGGCCCCGGAGTTAGACTGAGTGGCGCTGGTCATACAGAATTTCAGCTCTCCCCTTTGTATAGGCCGCAGCAAATCGCTGACAGTGATCTCTTTCCCCACAAGGCCCAGCTCTCGAGCCAGGCCCTCCCGGATGCCGAACACCACTGGCGTAATGGAAACGGACTCGGCGTGCTTTAAATTGAGCGGTGTGTCCGCCGCGTCCAACCACAGAGAGCTGGCCGGCCAGACGGCATCGTAAGGGAAGCTCTCCTCCTCCAAGGCCCGCATAATGTCCAGAGACCCCTGGTAGGTCATCTCAATGCGTATTCCCTCGGCCTTGGCGAATTCCTCCAAAATTGTCTCCAGCTCCTGGTTCTCCGAGCCAGAGAGAATGCGGAGGGACCTTCCGCCCCGGCCCAGCACAGCGTCAGCGGTACTGGCCCCGGCACTGTCACAGCCTGGGAAAACCGCCGCCAGCAACAGAACCAGCAGCAACGCGGTCACTTTCCGAATGTTCATATAGGCGCCTCCTTGAGCCAGACAAAATGCTCTTATCCTTTTTTATTGTACATATAGCGCTGTCTGTTTTTCTATCGCTCATTTTGAAAAATTAAGTTAGCTTTCTGTTAAGGGTAGAAAAAAGAATTTTCCGTCTCCACTCAAAGCTTCCGGGCATCGCAGCCGTTTGATCGCCCCCCTTCCCCGTTGGTTGTTGTCCACGGAGCTTTCCGGAAGGCTCCGTCATTTTTTTCTTATATCAGCTAACCTTTCCATTCCGTCCGCCGTCTTAAAGATAGAAGCCGCGCTGTATCCCGCCGCCTGACTGTACAGAAATTCCAAAACCACTTTACCGCACAGCTTGTATACACTATAATTTTTTAGAAAGGGGTGGTTTCATGCTTC
This sequence comes from uncultured bacterium, assembly GCA_905215055.1. Classification (GTDB taxonomy): domain Bacteria; phylum Bacillota; class Clostridia; order Oscillospirales; family Acutalibacteraceae; genus Acutalibacter. The sequence goes on along the minus strand of CAJMOH010000041.1, from coordinate 8,444 downwards.
GAAAACATGCTGTGCTGGCCCTTCTCAGAATTCGAACCTATGCCAGAAAAAACACTCTGATTTTCTGCCTGTTTCTGCTGGGAGCCGTGCTCTCCTCCCTGTCTTTTCTCTTTTTCTACGGCAACTCCATGGCCGACAAGCGGAATATGGCCCAAAACTCTCTTTCATACCGCACGTTCACCCTGTATGGAGATAGGAATTGGACGATGGAGGACCTGCAATCCCTTCGGGACGCTGCTTCCGGTTCTCTTGATGTACGGGTGTCCCACACGGTCGAGCTTCCCGCTGCGTCAGAGTATCCCGAGCTTTCCGTGCAGGCTTTTCTAAACAACAATGCCGGCGTCTATTCCTATCAAGGGCAAACCTCTTTTACTCCAGAGCAGCTGGAGCAGGATTGTGCCATCGCTCCCTCCAGCGTCGGAGACTCCCTCAACCTGGAGGGAACGGAATTCCCTGTGGTCGGACATACCCGCCACTTTGACAACAATGTGGTATTTATCCCCATCCGCTCCTTTTTAGAGCACGGGTTCTCCCCGGACTCGGCGGAGCTGATTCTGGATACCATTCCAACCCGGAAAGAAAACAATCGTATTTTAGAGCGGCTGTCTGCCCTCTTCCCGGAAACCAGCATTGCCGATCCCTACCAATCCATCCAGGCTGACCAAAGCCGCAATCCCGGCGGCGTGGCGATGACCAGCGGCATCTATCTCATCTCTATTCTGTCGTTTCTATTCCTATTTCAATATTTGATCCAGGAAAACAGCTACGAAAATGTGGTGTATACTCTGGCGGGGGCAAGGAAGTCCAGCGTCGTGTGCATCGCCTGTATGGAGCTGTCTTTGCTCAGCGGGAGCGCTGCATTGCTGGCTTGCCTTTTGCACGCGGCACTGTACCGGCCGCTTTTCGCACAGATCAACATTTATGGAGAGGTGCCTTACACGCTGGGCGACTATCTGCTTTGTTTTCTTCTCACGGTACTGTTGTCCTTAGCGGCGCTGGCGCCTTTTCTGACTGCCTATATGCGCCGCTCCGCAGCGGAGATGAAACGGCAGTTTCAACGATAAGGGGGGTGCGCCATGAAAAAGCTCCGTCTACTGGCAGGATTTTACAGAAAGAATTGGATTTCCTGTCTGGTGTTGACCGCTATTCTCACCTTTGCCCTGTTTCAAATGGCAGGCTTTTTAGGGACCCTGCGCTATATGAACTACGCTAAGAACTTTTGGAAAAATTCGCAGGTGGAGAACAGCCTCTACTATATGCCCACCGCGTTTGAGTCGGAGGACCCCCGGTCCGGCGCCGCGAAATTCGATTTGGAGGCTCAAAATTTTCCGGCTGTGGAGTCCGTGCTGTGTCTCCGCTCCACAACAGGCAAGCTGCTGGGGAAATACATCAACGTGGTGATCTGCGATGATGCGTACCTTTCCACCTTCCGCCCGGTGGACGTTGGCAGGTGGCTGGACGAGGACGGCACAGCGGACACGGACGCGGTGGTTTGCGGGTATCTTTTTGATGACGTTTCATTAGGGGAGACTGTCACGGTGGACTTTGGCTGGGAGGAACCCAAGCCGGTTACTTTCACCGTAACGGGGAAAAAGTTGGAGCCTGCCTATCTTCCCAGCTTGGGGGCCGCCAGCGCCAATGTCTCCGCCATAGATTTACTGGAGCAAGGCCACAACATGATTCTCGTCCGGGAAAGCAGTTTCACCCAGGAGCTGGTGGAAGAGGGCGGGTACCATCAAAACTGCTTGGTCAAGCTTCATCCGGATACCGCACCAGAGCAGGCGGCTCAGGTAGAGGAATACCTGGTTTCCAAGGGCAGCTTCATCACCAGCGAAGAGCTTTTGCAGAACACGGACCGCGCCATCGCGGCGGAAATGCGGCGGAACTTACCTCTTCCACTCTTTTTGCTGGTTGTCTCTTTCGTCTCACTCCTCTCCGTTTCGATACTGCTGGTACAAAAAACGCTCCCCGAGCATGGGGTGTACCGGCTCTGCGGATGCAGCCGCCGGGAGAGCTTTTCCATACTGCTGCTGGGAATCGGCTTGATGGGCCTGGTTGGAGGCGGCCTTGTCATGGGATATGTGGTCCTTTGCCCCTGGCTGGCAGCTCAGGAATGGATTGTCCAGGAAAGCAGGATTCTGGACAACCGGCTGCTGCCCTGGCTCGCTTCGTTTACCTTGATTTGTTCGGGGGTGCCGGTACTTCTCTGCTGGCTGCAAATGCGGAAATTCACCCCTGTGGAACATTACCGGAGGGAACTGCAATGATTGAAATGAAAAATCTTGGAAAAACCTATGGCAACAAAGAAAACGCCACTGTGGCTCTGGATCATATCAATCTGACCATTAAGCAAGGGGAGTTTGCGGCCATCATGGGGAAATCAGGCGCGGGAAAATCCACACTGCTGCACATTCTCGGAGGTCTAGATACATTCGACTCCGGAGAGTACCAGCTGATGGGAAAGAACGTTGGCGCCATGAAAGACAGCGCTCTTTCCCGGCTGCGAAACGAAACCATTGGCTTTGTCATGCAGGACTTTGCGTTAATCAGTGAAAAGACGGTTCTCTTCAACACCATGCTCCCCCTCTTTTTCGACAAAACGCCCTGGAGCAAAATGAAGGCTCAGGGCCTGGCCGCTCTGGAACGGGTGGGCATCCAGGAGCTGGCGAAGAAACGAGTCAACCAGCTTTCCGGCGGACAAAAACAGCGGGTGGCTATTGCCCGTGCCATCGTAAAAAATCCTCCCCTGCTGTTAGCGGACGAACCCACTGGCTCTCTGGACAGCGAAACGGGAAAATCCATTATGGAAATTCTCACCGCGCTGAACGGCCAGGGAACTACCATTGTTTTGGTCACCCACGACGAGGACGTTGCCGCCTGCTGCAAGCGAAAAATTGTTCTGTCCGATGGAAGGGTTGTCCAGGACTTATCCAGCCAAATGTGAATCTGTATAAGGCGAGCAGCAAATCAGTACCACGCTTTCGGGAGTTGGCGGAGAAAAGAGGAAAGCGCCGCCTTTTAGCGCTTTCTGTCGCACTTTCTCGCATCTACGCTTCCTTTACTCCATGTCAACATTATTGTCCATACCTGCGCTTGATATATACATACTTACCTGTATCACGACCCAAACAACTATTTCTCGAGTTTCAAGCATTTCTCATATCTTTCTAAGCAACACTTTTCCATTCCCCGAAAGCTCCATTTTTCTTGTACAACTTAGGAAATAAAAAGACTCTGAGCCCTTGTAACAAACCACCGCCTGGCGAGTCTTATCTATGAAACAAGGAGACGGAGGTGCGGCACATGTTGCGAACCAGCTGGCGGAACTTTCTCAAAACGAAGCGCGTCTTTTTTCCTGCTCTGGCGGCGGTGGCTGGGCTTCTTGGATACAGCATCTACCAGGGGATGCAATTTGTCCTTCACGGAGATGTTCTCTGGTTTGCCGGGGAGCTTCAGCAGGCCTGCGCGCCTCTCTTCCTGCTGGAGCTGTACCTTTCCTATGAATTTCTCCACACAGTCCGCCACAGCGGTTTGGAGGAAACTGTTTCAGCTATTCCCGGCGGAAAGTTCCGGCATTACGCCGCACCGCTGGGAGTCCTGCTTTCCTTGACGGCCCTGCTTTTCCTGGTGGAAGAAGCCGCCTGCGCGCTTTTGGGGATTCTTGCCTCCGCGCCTGGAATGTACTTTTCCCACACCCTGGCCGTCAACGCGCTGAATACCCTGGCGGCAGGGGCTTTGGCGGTGCTGACCGGCGGCCTGCTGGCCCTGTGCAGCAAGCGGCTGCCCGCCTATGGGCTGATGGCCCTGCTGGGATTTTGGATGCTCCCCGCTTCGGACTTGGTGCCGGGCATCCTCAATGACAGCTATCACATAAACATCTGGCCTGCCAAGGCCCTGTTCAGCTGGGTGCTGCCCCCCAACACCACCTGGAGCATCGACTATCAGTACGGTATCTCCTGCGAGGCATGGCGGTGGGATTTGGCGAGCCTGTGGCTGTTTCTGGTGCTGACGGCGCTGGTGGGGCGGCTGCTTCATGGCAAAGGGCGCCGCATCGCCGGGAGTGTATGTCTGGCGTGCTTTGCCGGCTGCCTGATCCTTTTTGCCCAAGGAGACAGCCTGATCGATCTCACACTCTCCCCTACCAGCGTGTTTCGGGCGGATGACGCCTACTACACTCAGAGCCATTCCCGGGAAGAGAAGCCCGCGTTCCAGGTGGCCTCCTATCAGATGGATCTAACCATACACCGGGGGCTTGGTGGAAGGGTCACTATGGAGTTGGAAGGCCCTGCGCTTTCCCAATATCCCTTTACCCTGTACCACGGCTATCTGGTAACCAAGGTCACCGATGAGGCTGGCGATGCTCTTCCCTTCACCCGGGAGGGGGACTACCTCACTGTCACGCCTCACAGAAGGCTTTCCTCCGTGACAGTGGAGTACAGGGGAAGCAGCTCCATGTTTTACAGCGGCAGCCAAGGGGTATGCCTGCCGGGGGGCTTCCCCTACTATCCCTGGGCGGGGTACCGCAAGGTTTTCTATGCCGAGCCGGATGACGAAGTGAGGCTCCTCTCCTTTATCCCCCGGACAGACCTGCCAGAGAGCCATTTCGCGGTGAAAGTCGCCGGGGGCAAAAATCTGCGGACCAACCTCCCGGAGATAGACGGCGTGTACCAAGGCGTCTCCAACGGCCTCTCCCTGATGGGCGGACTGCTGGAGGCTGGGGAGATCGGCCCTTACCGGCTGGTGACAGTTCCCCTCTCCCCACCCGGGTACCAGGTCACGGAAGAGTGGCTGAACCAGCTTCAGACCGCCATCACCCAGGAAGAGGAAAAGCGGGGACTTTCCCCCGCCATTCAGCTTTCGGATTATGTGCTTTTTCAAAACAATGAGACGCTTCTCAACCGGGCAGGGTATGGCTTGGCCACTGGTTTTTCAGACCATATGTTCCTCCAGATAGGCTGGGACGCACACTCTCTGGCCGAGGAAATTGTCTCTCAATATTACGACCCGGTGCTTCTTTCCTCAGAGGAAGTGCAGGCAGAGCTGGAAAGGCAGGCGATGGAAACATGAGCTTCACGGTAATGGATGTGACAAAGCGCTTTAAAAAGCGGGTCGCCGTAGACCACTTCTCCATGGAATTTCAGCCCGGGGTATACGGTCTTCTGGGGCCCAACGGTGCTGGCAAAACCACCCTGCTGCGGTGTATCTGCGGGCTGTATCATTTAGACAGCGGATCGATCCAGGGCGGGAAATGTCCAGGCTATCTGCCCCAAAGCTTTGGCATGTTTCGAGAGTTGACCCTGTTTCAGATGATGGAATACCTGGCCGCTCTGAAGGGCCTTCCCAAAGAAAGCCAAGGGGAGGAAATCCGCCGGGCGCTGGAGCTGGTAAACCTCAGCGACCGGGCCGGCAGCCGGGTGAAAGCCCTCTCTGGGGGCATGGTGCGCCGGGCCGGCATTGCTCAGGCATTGCTGGGGGACCCAGAGGTGCTTCTCTTCGACGAGCCCACCGCGGGCCTGGACCCGGAGGAGCGGGTGCGCTTTCAAAACGTGGTGGCCGCCCGCCGCCGCAAAGGCGTAACCCTGATCTCCACCCACATTGTCAGCGATGTGGAGGCTCTTTGCGGCACCATTCTCATTATGAACCAGGGAAAGCTGATTACGGCCGGCACAGCCCAAGAGATCGCGCAGCTGGCCCAGGGGAAGGTCTACGTTCTGACGGGGGATCGGGAGGCGGAGCTGCAAGGGAGCTTCTTCATAAAAAGCCGCGGGGAAGAGAACGGGGCCTCTGTCCTGCGGGTGCTGTCCCCAGAGCGTCAGCCGGGAGAAGTGACAGCCCCCACTATGGAGGACGGATACCTATGCGCCATCAAGGGATTTTAAGGGAGCTGGACCTATTCCGTCTGACCCTTCGCAAACTGGGACCGTTGTATTTTGTGCCTCACCTGTTTCTTTATGGACTCATCCCTCTGCTGGGAGCAGGTTATCTGGCCTATCATGGCGACGGAGAAAACGCCCGGGGTCTTATTTTCTACGACTTTCAAAAATTTCTGCCGTTTCTCAGCTGCTGGTGGGTGCTTTTCGACCTTGCCAGCTATGTGGAGGGACCTGCCAGCGAGCTGTTGCAGGTATACCAGCCTTCTCTGCTGAGGCTGTTCTGGTTCCTCTGGCTCTGGTATCTGCTCCACATGGCAGTCCTGTTTTTAGGATTTTCCCTGGCGCTGGAAAGCTACTGGCTGGATTTTCCCCTTCTGGCTGCTCAGTCCCTGGCCTTTGCCAGCGCGGGGTTCTTCCTGCTCTGCGCTGTCCGCAACCTGCTGACACCCTTTCTCGCGGCTCTGTTCTACGAAATTTTCGCCATGCTTTCTGGGACGCCGTTTCTCCGATTTTGCAACCTGTTTTCCCTCAGCCGGGTGGAACACCCTTCGCAGCTGATTCTCCCCTACGGGCCGGTGGTGGGAGGATCCGTCCTCCTTGTGATTTTGGGCGGCTGGGTCTACCGGCGGCGCGAATAAGCTCCCTGCGCACTGCCCTGTCCGCCTTTTGCGCTTAGTCCTCCTTTGCGTTTTTTGTCCCCGTGGGCGAAGCAGCACCTCCCTTTTCGACTGAGTTGGGAAGGGAGGATGGCAGCTCTTCTCCTTGATTTGGGGTTCATGGGGATTGCTTGCGGCATCGTGTAGAACCCTTCGGGGAGATGTGCGCTCTAGTTCAGTTTCCCAGCGGCGGACGCTCTTGGCGCCGCCTCGAAAAAGAATCGCGGCATTCTCTCGTCTGATCTCTGAACAAGCGGCCTCCCAGGGGGAGGCCGCTTGTTCTAGTCCATCATAAACTTTTTCAAATCTCCGCGGGTGGAAATGCCCAATTTTTTCTTGGCCACCCCAATGTACTTCTTTATGGTGTTGGCCGAGATATGCAGCAGCTCCCCTATGTCCTGGTTGTTCCAGCCCCGGGCCGCCAGCATACAAACGGCGAATTCCGTTGTGGTTAAATCGTCCGCCACGTCATGTCCTGTTATGGGGTTATGCACTCTGCGCCAGCCGGCAGAAAAACGATAGGTTATATCGATGATTCTTTTAAAATCCTCCGGCCATTCCGGCTTTATCACCGATTCCAGCATCCCGCCCAGCAAACCGTGATGCTCTCCCAGCCCCTCAATCAAATCGTCCGGCCGGGCAATATCCCACGCTGCCAGCAAGTGCGCCTGAGCGCGGCCGGTCTGCTTCAGGCTCATGGCGTCCATCACCGCGACCAAATGCAGGTAAATGGCCGGGATAGGATACCGCTCTGCTCCCATAATCAGCGCGCCCTCCACATATCCCAGGCTGGCGGCATAGTCTCCCTGCAAATACAGATAGTGGGCGTAAACATACAGCGCGAAGGCACGCAGCCCCGGCGGAAGCAAGGGAAGAAACTCTTGAAGGTGCGGCAGCTTTTTTGGCACCGGCAGGTGTAAAAGCACCGCCCCAGCCGCCGCCACAAACGCTGAAGCCGCCTGCACCTCTTGGGACTGCTCTCTCATGGAAAGAGCGGCGTTCAGCTGGTTTAGGGCATACCTGGCCTGCTGGATGCGGCCCAGGGACAGGTTGGAATACGCGAAAATCAGGCACGCGGACAGTCTGGCCCCTGGATCTCTGCTTTTGAGATAGCGCTCGGCCTCCAGAGACGCCGCCTCGGGCTGGCCGCTGAAATAATGATACTCCGCCATCGCGATGTCCCTTCGAAGTCCCGGCTCCATGCTCTCCGCCGTCAAGCGGCACTCTCCCGGACGAAAGGACGTGTTCATCAACGGCATAAGGGTAAAATTTGCCAGCAGCTCTTGAACAAGGCTTTTCTCCGAGCCGGAGCTTCTCAATCTTCTTGGATCGTCCGGTTTCTCCGCGTCTATGGGAATGGCCCAGCTCTTTCCGAATTTCACCGCTCCGAGAATCCGCCCCTGGGCGCAGAGCTGATTCACCCGCCGCTCCGATATGCCCCAGCGCTCTGCCGCCTTTTGGGTGGATAGATAGTCGGTCATGACGCCGCCCCCTGTCTATGGTCTTGGACTTAGTATAGCCCAAGGCGGGCGGATTGGCAAGGCCATCAAAAAAGGGCGCTCTCCTCCTGGAAAACGCCCCTTCTTGGTTGGTCACGCTGTGATATTTTGGTCAAGCTTCATGAGGATACTAGCCGCCTGGGCTCTGGTTCCAATGCCTGCGGCGTCGATGGCGCCATCGTCATGGCCGTTAATCAGCTTGTTGCCGTTGGCCCAACTCATTGCTGTTTCGGCCCAATTAGCTACGCTGCCGCTGTCCGGGAACTGGGAAAGGTCGCCCTCTGCCGCCAAGTCACAGCCCTTATACTTGGCGTAGTTGTAGAGCATCTGGGCGAACTCTTGGCGGGTGATGCTGTCGCCGGGCTGGAAGGTGCCGTCCCCGTAGCCAGTGGCCACGCCGGTTTCAGCGGCCCAGG
>CAJMOH010000040.1 GCA_905215055.1 uncultured bacterium | reverse complement strand
TTTTTATTTACCCCTGGTTGAACCAGGGGTTTTGTTAAGCCTAAAGGCAGCAACAAAAAAGGATCTGCCGCAGACTCGCGGCGGATCCTTTTTAATTTCTACTGCCTGTTGACTTGCCGGCTGCTTACAGCAGCGCCTCCTGAATAGCGTTTAGCACCGTGTCGAAATCCGCCTCTGTCACCAGCAGCGAAATTTCCACCTCCGAGGTGGTGATAAGCCGGATGTCGGCGTCCGTGCTGGAAATGGCGTTAAACACCTGGGCGGCTACGCCGGGTGTGTTTTTCATCACCGGGTCGTACACGGAAATTTTATGGTTGACAGAGCTGACAATCACATCGATGTCTGTTTCCTGCTTCAGCTTGGAGGTAAAGCCCAAGATGCCAATCAAGTCCTCGTCGGAGATGGTAAAGGAAAGCCCTGTGGTGGCTCCGTGGGTTGGAGCCATGGAAATCATGTCAATGTTGATGCCGCACTGAGAAATGGCCTCAAACACCTTGGAAATGGACACCACGTTGGCGGGAAAATCCTGCAACGTGACCAGGGTTATGTTGTCAACGGTGCTGATAACAGTAGTAGCGCTCATCTGATTCCCTCCTCAGATCATATGGGACATGTCGTAAAGCCCCGGAGCTTTTCCCGCCATAAACACGGCAGCGTTTACGGCTCCAGCGGCAAACAGCTCTTTTGACTGGGCAGAGTGGGACAGGGTGATAACCTCGCTCTGCCCGGCGAAGATTACCTGATGCTCGCCCACAATGGTGCCTCCCCGCACGGAGTGCAGGCCGATTTCCTGCTTTTCCCGCTTTTTCCTTTGGGAGTGGCGGTCGTACACATACTGCATGGAATCGTTCCGCACCTGGTTGATGGCGTCGGCAATCATTAAAGCCGTGCCGCTGGGGGCGTCGATCTTCTGGTTGTGGTGCATCTCCACAATTTCCACGTCAAAGGCGTCACCTAAAACCGCCTCAGCCTTCTTGGCCAGCTCGATCAGCAAATTGATGCCAAGGGACATGTTCCGAGAATAGAACAGGGGCAGCTCCTTGGAGGCCTCCTGAATCTCCCGGGTTTGCTCCGCACTGTAACCTGTGGTGCAAAGCACCGCGGCGGTACCAGGATGCTGGCGGCAGTATTCCAAAATACCGGAGAGGGCGGAGGGATGGGAGAAATCCACCACCACCTGAGCCGCCTCCTTCACCTGGGAGATAGAGGTGTAGACAGGGAAGGAACCTTGGCTCCCGCCGGAAACATCCACACCCGCGGCAATGGAGCAATCCTCCCGCTGGCTGACAAAGCTTTGAACCGCGGCTCCCATTTTGCCGTTGCAGCCGCAGAGAATGATGTTTGTCATGCTAGACTTCCTTTCTTTTCCACAAGAGCGGGCTTTAAACTAAGCCGTGCTTTTTCAGCAGAGCGTTCAGCTTTGCCGCGCCCTCCTCCGTCATGGTGGTCAAAGGCATGCGGCAGTAATTTGTCTGGAGAAGTCCCATCTGGAACAGGGCCTCCTTGATGGGAATGGGGTTTACATCCATAAAGAAGCCGTCCATCAGGTCCAGATATTCCAGGTCCAGCTTCCGGGCGGTTTCCAGATCGCCCCGGAGCATGGCGGCGGCCAGCTCGTGCATTTTACCGGGCAGGGCGTTGGAAAACACAGAAATCACGCCTTTGCCGCCCAAGGCCATAATGGGCAGGGTCTGATTGTCCTCCCCAGAGTAGATGGTCAGCTCGTCGCCGCAAAGAGCGGCGGTGCGGGCAGTGGCGGAAATGTCCCCATTGGCTTCTTTCACAGCCACAATGTAGGGGTTCCTGGAAAGCTCCTGATAGGTGGCGGGCTGAATATTGCATCCGGTGCGGCTGGGTACATTGTAAAGAATGCAGGGCATTTTCACACTGTCAGCCACATAATTAAAGCTTTCGATCAGGCCTTTTTGAGAGGTCTTGTTGTAATAAGGCGTGACAAGCAGCAAGCCGTCGGCTCCCAATTCCTTAGCCTCTAAGGAAAGCTCCACACAGAACTGGGTATCGTTGCTGCCGGTACCGGCAATCACCGGCACCCGGCCCTTCACCTTCTCAATAATAAACCGAATCACCTGGGTGTGCTCTTCCGTGGTCATGGTGGCGGCCTCGCCGGTGGTGCCGCAGGCTACAATGGCGTCAATGCCCCCCGCAATCTGCAGCTCCACCAGGCGCTCCAGCTCTTCCCAGGCGATGGCTCCATTTTGGTCAAAAGGCGTCACCAGTGCGGTGGCGGCGCCGGTAAACAATACCTGTTTCATGGATTCTTACCTCCAAAAGCTCAGTCAAAGTAGCCCTTCGCGCACAGCAGCTCCGCCATGAGCAACGCGCCCCCTGCGGCGCCCCGCAGGGTATTGTGGGAAAGGCATACAAATTTATAGTCATACTGGGTATCTGGGCGCAGCCGGCCGATGGAAACCGCCATGCCGCCCTCTAAATCCCGGTCCAGCTTGGGCTGGGGCCGGTTATCCTCGGTGAAATAATGGAGGAACTGCTTGGGAGCGCTGGGCAGCTCCAGCTCCTGGGCAGGGCCCCGGAACTTCTCCCAGCGGCCGATAATTTCCTCCTTGCTGGCCTTCTTCTCCAAAGAGAAGAATACCGCCGCCATATGGCCGTCGGACACAGGCACCCGCAGGCACTGAGAGGTGATGGAGGGCGTGCTGGTGTTGACGATCACGCCGTTTTCCACATGGCCCCAGATTTTCAAGGGCTCCTGCTCGGATTTTTCCTCCTCGCCGCCGATATAGGGGATCACGTTGTCCAGAATTTCCGGCATGGTCTCAAAGGTCTTGCCAGCGCCGGAAATGGCCTGATAGGTGCAGGCCAGCACCTTGGTCACGCCCAAATCCAGCAGGGGATGGATGGCTGGCACATAGCTTTGCAGAGAGCAGTTGCACTTCACCGCGATGAAGCCCCGCTTGGTTCCCAGGCGTTTGCGCTGAGAGTCGATTACAGCGGCGTGGTCCGCATTGATTTCTGGAATAATCATGGGTACGTCAGGGGTGGAGCGGTGAGCGCTGTTATTGGAAATTACAGGACACTCGTGGCGGGCATACAGCTCCTCCAGCGCGCGGATCTCCTCCTTTTTCATGTTCACCGCGCAGAATACCAGATCCACCAGAGAAACAATTTTTTCGATGTCCTTCTCCGCGTCGTATACCGGCATGGAAGCCATGGCGGCGGGAAGGGGCGTTTTCATGGCCCAGCGGCCGCTCACGGCCTCTTCATATGGTTTCCCGGCAGACCGGGCGCTGGCAGCCAAAGCCGTTACCTTGAACCAGGGGTGGTTTTCCAAAAGAGTGGCAAAGCGCTGGCCCACCATGCCAGTGCATCCAATAATACCCACGCGATACTGCTTCATAGTTTCAAAATCCTTTCTGGGTGATAAAATGGCGTGACAGGCGAAAAAGGGGAGACAAAGAAAAAACCGGTTGAAAACCGGCTGTCTATCTCCTATAATAGAAATGCTGTACCCGGACACTGACCGGACATCTTGACCAATAGCACTCCATCACAAGTGATGACAGTCGCAAAGCTGTTTGCTGTTGCAACCAGGGCAATACTCGCCTGATATTCCCCTTCGGCAGCCCACCCTTTCACAAGACTTCATCAGTTTTGGCAACCTCCATCCAGCTACTCTTGAAAGCCGCGCCTCTATTTGGTTTTAATCATACCCTAGATTCCTCCCGTTGTCAATTTTTTCAGCTATGAATATTCTATGAAATTTTGCGGAAGCCGTGCTTTTCGCCCGCTCCCCTGCAAGGAAACGAGGTCATTTCATGAAAACAAGCGATTTTAATTTTGATCTTCCGGAAGAGCTGATCGCTCAAACGCCGGTGGAGCCGCGGGATTCCTCCCGCCTGATGGTGCTTGACAAGCGCACCGGGGAGATTGAGCACCGGCACTTTTACGACATTATCGACTACCTCACGCCCCAGGACTGTCTGATCCTCAACGACTCCCGCGTGCTGCCCGCCCGGATTTACGGCGTAAAAGAGGAGACTGGCGCCCATGTGGAATTTCTCCTGCTGCAAAACAAGGGGAACGATGTGTGGGAAGCCCTGGCCGGACCTGGAAAACGGGCAAAAAAGGGCAGCCGCTTCTCCTTTGGAGACGGCCTGCTCCGCTGCGAAGTGGTAGACGTGCTCCCCGGCGGGAACCGGCTGATTCATTTTGAGTACGAGGGCGTTTTCTTTCACATTTTGGATCAGATCGGTCAAATGCCCCTGCCGCCCTACATCAAGGCCCGCTTGGAGGACAAGGAGCGTTACCAGACGGTTTATTCCCGGGAGGAAGGCTCCGCGGCGGCTCCCACGGCTGGCCTGCATTTCACCCCGGAGCTGCTGGAGAAAATCCAGGCGAAAGGGATTGATCTGGGGTTTGTCACCCTCCATGTGGGGCTGGGGACCTTCCGTCCTGTCAGCGTGGAAAATATCCAGGACCACAAAATGCACTCCGAGCATTATTATATGCCCCGATCCACCGCCGATCTCATCAACAGGACAAAGGAGCGGGGCGGCCGGGTTGTCGCCGTGGGAACCACCAGCTGCCGGACCATAGAATCCGTAGCCCAGCGGGAGGGCTGTTTTAAAGAGAGCGCCGGATGGACGGACATCTTTCTCTATCCCGGCTGCGAATTCAAGGGAGTGGACGCGTTAATCACCAATTTTCATCTGCCGGAGAGCACGCTGATTATGTTAGTTTCCGCTTTGGCCGGCCGGGAAAATATCCTGCACGCCTACAACGTGGCTGTCAAAGAGCGTTACAGATTCTTCTCCTTTGGAGACGCCATGTTCATCCATTAAATCCTGTGGGAAATCGAAATAGAGAGGTCTTTTATGAAAATCAATCAAAAACTGGAGCACGTTCTTCAAAGGGTGCAAAAGCCCGGCCGCTATGTGGGCGGCGAATTGAATTCGGTGGTAAAGGATCCTGCCCAGGTGGACGTGCGTTTTGCCTTCTGCTTTCCGGACACCTATGAGATCGGCATGTCCCATTTGGGGATTAAGATTCTGTATGGGGCGATGAACGAAATCCCTTATTTTTGGTGCGAACGGGTATTCGCCCCCTGGGTGGACATGGAGGAGGAAATGCGCCGGGAGGACATTTCTCTGTATGCCTTGGAAAGCGGCGACCCTGTCAGTCAATTTGACTTTATCGGGTTTACCCTGCAATACGAGCTGAGCTACACCAATGTGCTGAACATGCTGGAGCTGGCCGGAATTCCCCTGCGCAGCAAGGACCGGCACGGCCTGTTCAACATTGTGGTGGGAGGCGGTCCCTGCGCCTGCAATCCCGAGCCTCTGGCGGATTTCTTTGACATCTTTTTCCTGGGCGACGGGGAAGAGGTGGACATCGAGGTGATGGAGCTTTACCGCCAATGCAAAAAAGAGGGGAAAACCAAGCTGGAATTTCTGGATCGGGCCGCTCAAATCGAGGGCGTATATGTTCCCGCCTTTTATGAGGTTGCCTACAACGAGGACGGCACAGTAAAGGCCTATACTCCCACCAACGGCGCTCCCGCCACGGTAAAAAAACGGGCGATTATGGACATGAACAAGGCCTATTATCCCAAGGACTTTGTGGTGCCGCTGATCGACGTGGTGCATAACCGCATCTCCGAGGAAGTTTTGCGGGGCTGTATCCGGGGCTGCCGGTTTTGTCAAGCCGGGTTTCTTTACAGGCCTTACCGGGAAAAGAGCATTGAAACCATTGACCGCCAGTGCCGGGAGCTGTGCCGCTCCACGGGCTATGACGAGATTTCTCTTTCCTCTCTGAGTACCAGCGATTACAGCCAGCTGAACCAGCTGATCGACACCCTCCACCAGTGGACAGAGGGCGAGCGGGTCAGCCTTTCTCTGCCTTCCCTGCGGGTGGACAACTTTTCCCCCGAGCTGATGGAGCGGATCAACTCCGTGCGGAAAAGCGGCTTGACCTTCGCCCCCGAGGCCGGCTCTCAGCGGATGCGGGACGTCATCAACAAAAACGTGACGGAGGAAGAGCTGCTTCACACGGTAAACGTGGCCTTTACAGAGGGCTGGACCCGCATCAAGCTCTACTTTATGATTGGCCTGCCTACGGAAACCATCGAGGACGTTATCGCCATTGACGAGCTGGGGCAAAAGGTGGTGGACGCCTTTTACCAGAACAAGGAGAAGCCTCGGGGAAAGGGCGTGGAGGTGGCTCTCAGCGCCGCTGCTTTTGTCCCCAAGCCTTTCACTCCCTTCCAGTGGTTTGGCCAGGACACCATGGAAACGCTTCGGGAAAAACAGCGCGCCCTGAAGGGAAACGTTCACTCCCGGCGGCTGTCCGTCAGCTATCACGGCGCCCAGACCAGCTTCTTGGAGGCTGTATTCGCTCGAGGCGACCGGCGGCTTTGCGCTGTTCTGGAAAAGGCCCGGGAATTCGGCCTGCGGTTCGACGGCTGGGATGATTGCTTTGATTTTGATAAATGGATGGAGGCCTTTTCCTCCTGCGGGCTGGACCCGGCTTTTTACGCCAACCGGCACCGGGAATTTGACGAGGTTTTCCCCTGGGATCATCTGGACTACGGCGTGAAAAAGGAGTTCTTCATCGAGGAGTGCAAGCGAGCCTACGCCGCCCAGACCACGCCCAACTGCCGGGAGCAATGCTCCCACTGTGGAGCTGCCTGCTATAAAGGAGGGATCTGCGTTGAAAAACGTGCGAGTTTGGTTTGAGAAGCAGGGCGCTGCCCGGTATATTTCCCATCTGGATCTGACTCGGAACATGGCCCGGGGCCTGAAGCTTTCCGGCCTGCCGGTATGGTACACGGAGGGCTTTAACCCCCGCATTTACATGACCTACGCCATGCCCTTGTCCTTGGGCGTTTGCGGAGAGCGGGAGTGCATGGACATCCGCCTGACGGAAGAGCTTCCCCTGGATCAAATCGCTTTCCGATTAAATGCCCACCTGCCTGCCGGCCTGCGTGCGCTGGAGGCTGCGGAACCGGTGGACAAATTTGAGGACATTCAATTTGGAGACTACCAGCTCTTTTTGGAAAGCCGGGTTCCCGGCGCTTTAGAGGAAAAACTGCGGAATCTGCTGGGACGAGAAACTATTTTGGTGCGGAAACACACAAAAAAGGGCGATAAAGATGTGGACATCAAGCCGGATTTTCAGGGCGTCCAGATAAACTCCTGCCCCGACGGGCTTTTGCTCCGGCTGCGCCTGCCCTGCAGCATGGGGGGCAGCACCAATCCCGCGCTGCTTTTGGAGGCGTTGAAGCAATACGAAGGAGAAGAGCCATACTGCTCCATCACTCGCAAACGGCTGCTGCTGAAAGATTTTTCCGAAATCCGGTAAAAAAATCTTGCTTTTTTCCTGCCGTCGTGCTAAAATATTTGAGCATTTGAATTCCGCGGGTTTTCCTCAAAGGCTTGCCCGTGGGGGTCGAACCGCCGGGAATGGGGAGAACGCCGCAAAAGGCCGCTGCTCTGTTCCAGCGGAAAAGAAGCGGGCAGTCCGCTGCCGGGAAACCGGTATGAATGTCTGAACGATTTTTATAATGGAGGAATCTCAAATGGACGCAATCAAAATGATCTCTCAGGAATCTCTCAAGGCTGAGATCCCCCAGTTTTCCATCGGTGACACTGTCCGCGTGGACGTGAACATCCGTGAAGGCGACCGGGAGCGTATTCAGCAGTTCGAAGGCACTGTGATCGCCCGCAAGGGCAGCGGTATCAGCGAGACCTTTACCGTGCGCCGTGTTTCCTACGGCGTTGGTGTGGAGCGGGTGTTCCCCGTACATTCTCCCAACGTAAAGGCTGTCAAGGTGGTCCGTCAGGGCCGTGTGCGCCGCGCCAAGCTGTACTACCTGCGGAACCGCGTGGGCAAGGCCGCTAAGGTCAAGGAGCAGCTCAAGTAAGAAAAGCAGGATACTTCGTGTTGAGAAAAGGGACATTTTGCTGTCCCTTTTTTGCTATAAATTTTTGGCTGGCATTGAAAGCCCCTGGACCGGAAAGGAGGGCGCCCTGTGGAACAGGCCTCTGTGGAATCCCCCAAAAGAAGAAAAGCCGTCCGAGTTGTGTTGGAATGGATGGAAGAGCTGATGATCGCCCTGGTACTTATCGCGGTGATATTTACTTTTGTCTGCCGGGTGGTTACAGTGACAGGCACCTCCATGGTTCCCAACTTCCACGAAGGAGACCGGGTTTTGGTGGTGAATGATTGGAACGGTGTAGAGCAGGGCGACGTGGTGGTAATTGTCAACGTCCTGAACGAGCCTATCATCAAACGAGTGATCGCTACCGAGGGTCAGACGGTGGACTTTGACTATGACTCTGGCACTGTGTTTGTGGATGGCCAGCCCGTGGACGAAACACAATTCGGACTGGAAAACGGCATTACAGGAGAGCCCTTCAGCTCTTTTGAGCTACTGGAATTTCCTCAAACCGTGCCGGAAGGCTGCGTGTTTGTTTTGGGGGACAACCGGGCTGTCTCTGAAGACAGCCGTTATAAAGACGTGGGCATGATTGACCAGCGTAATATCTTGGGAAAAGCTGTATTTCATTTGTTTCCCGTTCAGAGCATAGGTCCCATTTAAGCTTTTGAGAATCCGGCGTAAAGGAGGAACCGCCATGGAAGAAACGAGTATGCAGGAGAACCCCATGCCAAGGCGCGGCTCTTCCTTTGCCGGTTCTGTTCTGGACTGGGTGGAAGCCGTTGTGATGGCCGTAGTCCTGGTAGCTGTTGTGTTCACGTTTTTGGCCCGTGTGATCACCGTGGATGGCATCTCGATGGAGCCAACCTATCACGACGGGGACCGGGTGCTGGTGACAAAGCTGGCTGGCCCTGCTCAGCAGGGAGATGTGGTGATTATCGTTAACGCCTTGGAGGACCCCATTATCAAGCGAGTAATCGCCACAGAGGGCCAGACAGTGGACTTTGACCCTGAGCTTGGAGAGGTGCTGGTGGACGGGGAACCTCTTCCCGGTTCGGTGTTTGGCGCGGAGGACGGCATCACCTTTGTACCGGATCAGCCTGGACAAGTGCTGGAATTCCCCCAAACCGTGCCGGAAGGCTGTGTGTTTGTCTTGGGGGATCACCGGGACCGTTCTACCGACAGCCGGTTCCAATCCGTGGGAATGGTTGACCGGCGGAATATTCTAGGGAAAGTGGTTTTTAACCTGTATCCCTTCTCCATCCTGGGCTTCCCGTAATCCCTGACAGGGCAGGAGACTTTACAGATTTGAAAAAGCAGGGCGTGCCGGCTGCGTTGCTGGCCGCCCTTCTAGGTTTTAAAGGAGGCGGTATTTGTGGGAGAAATTCAATCGATTCAGTGGTTTCCCGGCCATATGGCCAAAACCAGACGGAAAATTCAGGAGGACCTGAAGCTGGTGGACGTGGTTGCCGAAATTCTGGACGCCCGTGTTCCCGAGAGCAGCTCCAACCCCGTGCTGCGGGACATTATTCAGCGAAAGCCCAAGGTGGTTTTATTCAATAAAAGCGACATGGCGGACCCCGCTCAAACCTCTAAATGGATCGCCCATTACGCCGCTCAAGGAGAAAAGGCCATCCCTCTTGAGAGTAAAACGGGAAAAGGCATCAACGCTTTTTATCCTGCCGTCCGCCAGGTTTTAAAGCCCCAAATTGAGGCATGGGAGAAAAAGGGCATGGTGGGCCGTCCCATACGCGTGATGGTGGTAGGAATTCCCAATGTGGGAAAGTCCTCCTTCATCAACCGGATGATCCGCGGGGGAAGCGCGGGCAAGGCCGAGGTGCAGGACAGGCCGGGCGTTACCCGGCAGAACCGCTGGTTCACGGTGGGAAAGGGGTTCGAGCTTCTGGACACGCCCGGGGTGCTTTGGCCAAAATTTGAGGATCCCATCGTGGGGGAGCATCTGGCCTTTACCGGCGCGGTGCGGGACGAGATTCTGGATGTGGAAGGGCTGGCCTCCCGGCTGCTGGAGTTGCTGATGGAGCTTTACCCCAACGCGGTCAATACCCGGTATAAAACAAGCATCCAGCCGGATGACCATTTGACCGGGTATCAGCTTTTGGAAGCAGTGGGCCGCAAGCGGGGCATGCTGATTTCTGGCGGCGAGGTCAACACAGAGCGGGCGGCAATCACCGTTTTAGATGAATATCGGGGTGGCAGGCTGGGACGCATCACTCTGGAGCGTCCTTAACCCCTAAAAAGGAGGATGTGCCATGGGACGAACTGCGAAGAACACGCTGCCGGCGGACTTTGATTGGTTTGCCTGGGAGCGCCGGGCGCGACAGGAGGGACATACGCCTGTCTGTGGGATCGACGAGGCAGGAAGAGGACCCTTGGCTGGTCCAGTCTGCGCCGCGGCTGTGATTCTGCCGCTGGACTGCCAGATTGAGGGGCTGAACGATTCCAAGAAGCTGACGGAGAAAAAGCGGGAAGCCCTTTTCCCGGTGATTCAGGAAAAGGCTCTTTCCTGGGGAATTGGCTGGGCCAGCGCGGAGGAAATTGACCAGATCAACATTTTGCAGGCTACCTTCCTGGCGATGAAGCGGGCGGTGGAGCAGCTGAGCGTCCCGCCGGCCTGGGTTTTGGTGGACGGCAACCAGATGCCGCCTCTGGCCATTCCTGGGGAGACAGTTGTAAAAGGAGACGCTCAATGCGCCAGCATTGCCGCCGCTTCGGTTTTGGCCAAGGTCAGCCGGGACAGACTGCTGAAGGAGTGGGACTCTCTCTATCCCCAATACGGCTTCGCCAAGCACAAGGGCTATGGCACAAAGGCCCACTATCAGGCTATTCAAGCCTATGGGGTGTTGCCCATTCATCGGAAAAGCTTTTTGAAGAGCTTGGGAGAAAAGGGATGAAAACCGCGTCTGGCAAGGCGGGAGAGGATCACATTGCCGCTTGGCTGGAAAAGCAGGGCTATGAAATTCTGGCCCGCAATTTCCATTCCCGCTACGGGGAGATTGACATCATTGCCAAGCGGGAGCCGTATATTGCCTTTGTGGAAGTGAAAACCAGGACTGAGCGAAGCCTGGTTTCGCCCTTTGAAGCGGTCACCCCGCAGAAGCAGCGGAAAATATTTGCCACGGCGGAAGTCTTTTTGCAGCAGCATCCCAGCCGGCTGCAGCCTCGGTTCGACGCGGCGGCGGTATATCTGCGGGATGGGAAGATTGTTGGAGAATGCTATCTGCCAAACGCTTTTGGAATATAACAGGAAGAGGAGGAATCTCTGTGCGCTATTTTGACCTGCACTGTGACACCATGACGGAGTGCGCCTTAAAAGACATTCCATTGCGGGAAAACGGCTTTCATGTCAGCCTGAAAACCGTAGAAAGCTGGGAGCGCTATGTCCAGTGCTACGCGGTCTGGCTGCCGGACGATCTGCGGGGAGAGGCTGCCTGGCAGCGTTTTCTGCAGGTGGCCCGCAGGTTTTCGGAGGAAGTAGAGAAAAACAGCGATTGCCTGTCCCCGCTGCGAAATCCAGGAGACCTAGACCAGCTAAAGCGGCACGGCGCCATCCTCACAGTAGAGAGCGGCGCCGCCCTGGGCGGAAAGCTTGAACATATTCAGGACTTCCAAAAGCTGGGGGTCCGTATGTGTACCTTGACCTGGAACGGCGCCACCGAAATTGGGCGGGGTGTTATGGCGCCAGGGAACACCGGTCTAACTCCGTTCGGCCGGCAGGCGGTGAAGGAGATGGAGGCCGCGGGGATTCTGATTGACCTCTCCCACGCAAGCCCTGAGCTTTTCTGGGACGTGGCCGCCATGGCGGAAAAGCCCTTGGTCGCCTCCCACTCCAATGCCAAAAAGCTTTGCGGACATCCCCGCAATTTGACAGACGAGCAGTTTGAAGCCATCCGCCAATCAGGGGGAGCGGTAGGTTTAAACTTCTTCCGTGCTTTTTTGAACGACCAGCCGGAAAAGGCCTCTATGTGGGATGTGCTGCGCCACGCGGAGCATTTTCTTTCCATGGGTGGGGAGGATGCGCTGGCCATGGGCGGTGACTGGGACGGGGCAAGACTGCCGGAGGATATGCCGGGGCTTGCCAGTATTCCGGCACTGTACGAGCTGTTTCTAAAGCATTACCCCCAGACCCTGGTGGACAAAATCTTTTACGAAAACGCCGCCCGCCTGTTTCAGCGGCAGGAATTGCTTTGACAGAATAGAAAAAGTAGGGTATAGTTATACCGCAAAGGCCGGGCTTCCCATTCCGGCGGACGGAAAATCCAACTAGAAAGTACAGGTGATGCAGATGCGCTATAAAAGTACCAGAAATTCCCAGCTGCGGCTGGAGGCTTCTCAGGTGATCAGCCAGGGAATTTCCCAAGAAGGCGGCCTGTTTGTACCGGAAAGCTTTCCCGATTTAACCAGTGAGCTGCCTTCTTATCGAGAGCTGGACTATCCCGCTTTGGCAAAGGCGATCTTCTCGAAATTCCTCACAGACTTTCACCCCGAGGAAATCAACGCCTGTGTGGATAGGGCGTACACTTCTGA
Organism: uncultured bacterium; assembly: GCA_905215055.1. GTDB lineage: Bacteria > Bacillota > Clostridia > Oscillospirales > Acutalibacteraceae > Acutalibacter. The sequence continues at coordinate 12,164 of CAJMOH010000040.1, read as the reverse complement.
AAAATTCGGCGGTCCCTGCCCTGTAAGGCTGGTTCCCTTGACAGGGAATGGGGAGAAAAAGACATTGCTGGAGCTGTGGCACGGCCCTACCTGCGCGTTTAAGGACATGGCGCTGCAAATACTGCCTCATTTTCTCACAACGGCTTTGAAAAAATCCGGCAGCGGCAAGAAGGCTGTCATTTTGACGGCCACCTCCGGCGACACGGGCAAGGCTGCCTTAGAGGGCTTTAAGGATGTGCCCGGCACCCACATTCTGGTCTTTTATCCCCGGGATGGCGTCAGTCCCATGCAGAAGCGGCAAATGGTGACCCAGGAAGGGGATAATGTGGCTGTTTGTGCTATTGAAGGCAACTTCGACGACGCCCAATCCAGCGTGAAGCGGATTTTTACCGATGCAGCCTTACAGGAGCGGCTTGCTCAGCACGGCATGCAGTTTTCCAGTGCGAACTCCATCAACTGGGGACGCCTGCTTCCTCAGATTGTATATTACATTTACGCCTATCTGGAACTGGTCCGTACCGGCGGACTGTCTATGGGACAGCCCATGGATGTGGTGGTTCCCACTGGAAACTTTGGGAATATTCTGGCCGCTTATTACGGGCGGAAAATGGGCCTGCCCATTCGGAAGCTGATATGCGCCTCCAACGCCAATAAGGTACTGACAGATTTTATCCGCACCGGCACTTACGACCGCCGCCGGGAATTTCACGCCACAGCCTCTCCCTCGATGGATATTTTGATTTCCAGCAACCTGGAACGCCTGCTTTTCGACCTTTGCGGCGAGGATAGCGCAATGCTTGCCGGCTGGATGCAGCAGCTGGCTGAAACCGGTGTGTACTCCGTGGGAGATGAGGTACGCGAAAGGATTCAGCAGCTGTTTTACGGCGGCTTTTGTGGTGACGGCCCCACCTACCAGACGATTCGGGAGCTGTGGGATCAGGAGCGCTACCTCTGCGACACCCACACGGCCGTGGCGGTAGACGTGTACCGCCAGTACTTGAAGGATTCCAACGAGCAGCCTATTCCAACAGTCATTGCCTCCACGGCCAATCCCTACAAGTTTTCCGCCAGTGTGCTGGAGGCTTTGCAGGCGGATTGCATCACCGGGGACGATTTTTCCAATTTGGAGGCTCTGGAGCGCCTCACTGGTCTAAGGGCTCCTGTCCAGCTTCGAGAGCTTCGGGACAAGCCGGAACGGTTTTTCCAGGTAATTTCCCAGGAGCGGACCGGAGAATATGTTTTGGAAGCTTTGGGAATAGGCGGCTGAGTATGAGTTTGTTTGTTATTGCGGACCTGCACCTTTCTCTGAACGGGGAAAAGCCCATGGACGTATTTCGCGGCTGGCAGAACTACGTCCAGCGGCTGGAGGAGCATTGGCGGGACCAGGTTCAGCAGGAGGATACCGTTGTGATTGCTGGAGATATTTCCTGGGCAATGCGCTTGGAGGACGCCCTGCTGGACTTTCAGTTTCTTCACAGCCTGCCGGGACAGAAGATTCTGCTGAAGGGCAACCACGATTACTGGTGGTCCACCCGAAGCAAAATCGATCAGTTTCTGGCGGAGCATGGCTTTTCTGATATGCGGGTGCTGCACAACTGCGCCTATCAGGTGGAGGGAAAGGCCCTTTGCGGCACCCGCGGGTGGCTCTACAATTCCGAAACAGCAGAGGACCGGAAGATTGTGGCGCGAGAGGCGGGACGGCTCTCCATGTCCATGGAGGAGGCAAAACGCTTGGGCGGGGAACTGATCGCGTTTCTTCATTATCCGCCGGTGTACGACAGCATGGAGTGTACCGAGCTGCTGAAGCTATTGGCGGAAAATCATGTCAGCCATTGCTACTTTGGGCATATTCACGGCCAGTACGCCGCACAGAAGGCCCTGGTAGGGGAGTATAAAGGGGTGCAAATGCACCTTGTTTCAGCCGACTATGTGCAATTTTGCCCTGTGCGGGTTTTATAAGCGGGGAATTTTCGCCTTTTCTCGAAATATTTCCAGGAAAGATGTAGATTCTTTGACTCGCTTGTGCTATAATTACACAGTTACTTCGGTAAGTTTATTTTGAGAGGAAATCAGAGACATGAATGTAAAAGCAACCAATAAAGTGGAGACAAACCGGTATGAGCTGGAGCTGGAGGTCAGCCCCGAGGAATTTAACGACGCAATCAACGCTGTTTATAAACGGGAAAGCAAAAAGATGAACATTCCCGGGTTCCGCAAGGGCAAGGCTCCCCGGCATTTCATTGAGAAATACTACGGTGAAGAGGTCTTTTACGAGGCCGCTATCGATCACCTGTACCGCCCCATGGTGATGGAGGCTGTGGAAAAATCCGGCCTGCAGGTCATCAGCATCGGCGAGTTTAAAATTGACGAAATCGGCAAGGACAAGGGAATCCTGTGCAAGCTGAACGTTGTTACCAAACCCGAGGCTGCCATCGAGGGCTACAAGGGCATTGAGGTGACCCGTCCCTCCGTGGAGGTTACCGCGGAGGATATTGACCGGGAAATCGACCGGGTGCGGGAACGCAATTCCCGGATTATCACTGTGGAGGACCGGGCTGCCGAAAACGGCGACATGGTCACCATCGATTTTGACGGCTATGTGGACGGCAAGCAGTTTGACGGCGGCAAGGCTGAAAATTACGAGCTGACTTTGGGTGCCGGCCAGTTTATCCCCGGCTTCGAGGATCAGGTGATCGGCCACAATGTAGGCGACGAATTCGACATTGACGTCACCTTCCCTGAGGATTACCACGCGGAAGAGCTGAAGGGCAAGCCCGCTGTGTTCAAGATCAAGCTCCACGAGATCAAGATGAAGGAGCTGCCCGTGGTGGACGATGAGTTTGTCAAGGATGTCAGCGAATTTGACACCGTGGACGATTACCGCAAGGATATTGAAAAGCATCTGACTGAGCAGCGGGAAAAGGCTGCCGACAACGATGTGGAGAACCAGCTGGTTGAGGCTGTCATCGAGAAGGTTCAGGCCGAAATTCCCGACGAGATGGTAGAGAACGAAGTGGACGAGATCATCAACTCCTTCGCTTACCGCCTCCAGTCTCAGGGTCTGAAGCTGGAGACCTATTTGAAGTATACCGGCCAAACCACCGATGACCTGCGGGTGCAGTACAAGCCCCAGGCGGAGCGCCAGGTGAAGGTGCGGCTGGGCCTGGAGAAGATTGCCGAGCTGGAGAATCTGAAGCCCACCGAGGAAGAGACTGAGGCCGAGTATCAAAAGCTGGCCGACGCCTATGGCATGCCCCTGGAGAGTGTGAAGAATCTGGTGACGGTGGAGGGCATCAACGGCGATATTCAGAACCAGAAGGCCATCGATCTGGTAAAGGCCAACGCCGTGATTGTGGAAAAGAAGGAAGAGGAAAAGAAGGCTGAGAAAAAGCCCGCGAAGAAGCGCACCTCCAAGAAAAAGGAGGAGCCCAAGGAAGAGGCCGCTGAGGAAAAAACCGAGGGCTAAATCTCAAGCGCCTGGAATAAATCTTATTGTTTGCTTTCATACTAATCCATGTTTGCGAAAGGAGTTCCACAGCATATGAGCTTAATTCCTTATGTCATTGAACAGACCAACCGTGGAGAGCGTTCTTATGACATTTTCTCTCGCCTGCTCAATGACCGTATTATCCTGCTTAACGAGGATGTCAATAGTGCTTCAGCCGGCGTGGTAGTGGCCCAGCTGCTGTATCTGGAGGGCCAGGATCCGGAAAAGGACATCTCCCTGTATATCAACAGCCCTGGCGGTGTCATCACCGACGGCATGGCAATCTATGACACCATGCAGTATATCAAGTGCGATGTTTCCACCATCTGCATCGGCATGGCCGCCAGCATGGGAGCCTTTTTGCTGGCCGCGGGCGCCAAGGGCAAGCGCTTTGCTCTGCCCAACAGCGAGATCATGATCCATCAGCCCAGCGGCGGCGCTCAGGGTCAGGCTACGGACATCAGCATTCACGCGAATCACATTTTGCGTGTAAAGGATAAGCTGAACCAGATCCTTTCCGAGCGGACCGGGCAGCCCTTGGAGGTTGTCAAGCGTGACACGGAGCGGGATAATTTTATGACCGCTCAGGAGGCGCTGGAATACGGCCTGATCGACAAGGTCATTGAACACCGGTAATAAGAAAGGGAGTGGACGGATGCCAAACAGCAACGACCATGAGATCTGCTGTTCCTTCTGCGGAAAGCCTCAGTCTGTGGCGGACCGGCTGATTGCCGGGTCCGGCGTGTATATTTGCGACGCTTGCGTGCGGCTGTGCATGTCCATTATCGAGGACGAGGACCGCTTAAAGAAGGGAAGGAGCGACGAGAAAGAGGTGGGCATCCTCCTTCCAAAGCCCCAGGAGATCAAGAAAAAGCTGGACGAATATGTGGTGGGCCAGGACAACGCGAAAATGGCTCTTGCCGTTGCGGTTTATAACCACTATAAGCGCATCTATTTTTCTGACGATGATGTGGAGATCACCAAAAGCAATGTGCTTCTGCTGGGCCCCACTGGTGTCGGAAAGACCTATTTGGCCCAAACCCTCGCGAAGCTGCTGGATGTACCCTTTGCCATCGCCGACGCCACCACTTTAACAGAGGCCGGCTATGTGGGCGAGGATGTGGAGAATATCCTTCTCCGGCTGATTCAGGCCGCGGACTATGACATTTTTAAAGCGGAACGGGGCATTATCTATATTGATGAAATTGATAAAATTTCCCGGAAGTCTGAAAATCAGTCCATCACTCGGGATGTCAGCGGTGAAGGCGTGCAGCAGGCGCTGCTGAAAATCCTGGAGGGAACCGTCGCCAGCGTGCCTCCCAAGGGAGGGAGAAAGCATCCTCAGCAGGAGGCCATCAATATCAACACCTCCAACATTCTCTTTATCTGCGGCGGCGCCTTTGACGGTTTGGAAAAGATCGTTCAGCGGCGGACAGCCTCCGGTTCCTTAGGGTTCGGGGGAGAGGTCCACGGCAAAAAGGAGCTGGAGCGGATCGATTGGATGAAGGACGTCACCCCTCACGATCTGGTGAAATACGGACTGATTCCAGAGCTGGTGGGGCGCATTCCGGTGATTACCGCTCTGAACGCCTTGGACGAGGAATCTTTGGTGCGAATTTTGCGGGAGCCGAAAAATTCCCTGCTGAACCAGTACAAAAAACTGTTCGATCTGGATAAGGTGGACTTGGAGTTTACAGATGACGCCTTAACCGCGGTGGCGAAAAAGACCCTGGAGCGCAAGACAGGCGCCCGCGGCCTGCGTTCTATCATGGAGGACATTCTGATGCCCTTGATGTACCGGGTTCCCAGCGATTACACCATTGAAAAGGTCATCATTACAGAGGAGACCGTGGAAAAGGGTGAAGCCCCTCAGATCGTGTACAACAAGGACCGGAAACCTGTCAAGATTAAAATTACCCAGCCGAAGCGCCGGGACCGCAGGGATTCGGTTTCATAAAACAACAACAAAGGCTGAGGCGCCGTCCCCAGCCTTTTGCTGGTATTTAGGAGAACATACATGCAAAATCTTACAGACGACAACCCTAAAATTGAAAACAATCTGGTGCTGCCGGTGCTGGCGGTACGAGGCCTGGTGTTTTTCCCCGGCATGATGCTTCAGTTTGATGTGGCCCGGAAAAAGTCTGTGCTGGCAGTATCGGAGGCTCTTTCTAAGGACCGCTTGATCTTTCTGGTCACCCAGACTGACCTTTCGGACAAGGAGCCCAGCGGAGAGGACCTGTATAAAATCGGTGTAATTGCCCGCATCAAGCAGGTAATTCATCATTCCGAAGAGGGCATCAAGCTTCATGTAGAGGGGATTTGCCGGGGCGAGATCAACTCCTTGCTGCGGGAAGAGCCTTATCTGCTGGGTGATGTGACCAAGTGTCCGGTACTCACCTATAAGCCCTCCTACCGTTCCGAGGCCCTGCTTCGGATTATTCATGAAAAATTTGATGATTATTTGCGCCTGTTCAAGCATGTGCCTCCCGATGTGCTGCTGGGCGTTTTGCAGGAGAAGGACTGCGGCCGGCTGGCCGATTACATCGCCTCAAATATTTCCATCGACTTTGAGCGCAAGCAATATATTCTGGATGAGCTGCGGCCCCTGAAACGGATGCAGAAGCTGATTGACATCGTTACAGAGGAGATTAAAATTCTGGCAGTTGAAAACGAGATCAATCAAAAGGCTCAGGCTCAGATGGACGAGAATCAGCGCGAGTATTTCCTAAAGGAGCAAATGCGCGCCATTGCCAACGAGCTTGGAGAGGACGATAATCCCCAGCAGGAGGCGGATGAGCTGCGGGAAAAGGTGCTGGCTCTAAAGTTGCCCCAGGTCTGTGAGGAAAAGCTTTTGAAGGAGTGCGACAAGCTGTACCGCATGCCCTATGGTTCTCACGAGGCCAGTGTCATTCGCATGTATCTGGACACCTGCTTGGAGCTTCCCTGGAAAAAGTCCTCCAAGGAAAAGCTGGATTTAAAGCGCGCTCAGCGGATTTTGGACCGGGACCATTACGGCCTGGAAAAAGTAAAGGAGCGTTTTATCGAAATCCTGGCGGTTAAGAGCCTGGCCCCCCAGCAGACAGGGCAGATTATCTGCTTGGCGGGTCCTCCCGGTGTGGGAAAGACCTCCATCGCCCGATCGATTGCGGAGGCTACCGGCCGGAAATATGTGCGGGTCTCTCTGGGCGGCGTCAGCGATGAGGCTGAGATTATGGGCCACCGGCGCACCTATGTGGGATCGATGCCCGGCAGGATTATCAACGCAGTGAAACAGGCCGGCGTCAATAACCCTCTGATTTTGTTGGACGAAATTGACAAGCTGGGGCAAAACTTTAAGGGCGATCCCGCCTCCGCGCTGCTGGAGGTGCTGGACCCTGAGCAAAACACGGAATTTACCGACCACTATGTGGACATGCCCTTTGATTTGAGCCAGGTGCTGTTCATCACCACGGCCAATGACGCGGGGCGGATTCCCGGCCCTCTGTACGACCGCATGGATATTATCGAGCTGGGCAGCTACACCCTGGAGGAAAAGATCAATATCGCCACCCGGCACCTGATTAAAAAGCAGCTGAAGAAACACGGCATCCAGCCGGCTCAGCTGAAGTTCACCAAGGCCGCTGTAAAAGAGCTGATCGAGGGCTACACCCGGGAAGCCGGCGTGCGGACTTTAGAGCGGTCCATTGCCGCCATCTGCCGGAAGGCAGCCAAAATGATTGTCTCTGACCCAGAGTTTACCTCCTTTACAGTAAAGCCTGAAAATTTGGAAGGCCTGTTAGGTCCCCGGAAATTTTCCAAGGATCAGCTGGCCGGAGAGGATACCATTGGCCTTGTCAACGGGCTGGCTTGGACCAGCGTTGGCGGCGAGCTGCTGCCCATTGAGGTGGCTGTGATGGAGGGAACCGGAAAAATCCAGCTCACAGGCTCTCTGGGCGATGTGATGAAGGAATCCGCCAACGCGGCCATCACCTGCATCCGCACCCGGGCGGGAGCGCTGGGGATTTCTCCAAAATTCTACGAAAAGTGCGACATTCACATTCACGCGCCCGAGGGCGCCGTTCCCAAGGACGGTCCCTCTGCCGGCATTGCCATGGCGACGGCGATTACTTCCGCGTTGTGTGGAATTCCTGTGCGCCACGATGTAGCGATGACAGGGGAGATCACTTTACAGGGAAGAGTGCTGCCCATCGGCGGACTGAAGGAAAAATCCATGGCCGCGTATAAAAACGGCATGACCACGGTGTTGATCCCCGCTGAGAACGTGCCTGATTTGGCTGAGGTAGACAGTGTTGTGAAGGAAAACGTGAAATTTATCCCGGTCAAGCGGGTGGATACTGTTTTGGAAACCGCCTTGGTTCATATGCCCCGGCCTGTCACCCAGGACCCGGTGGTGCTGCCGGGAGCTGCCAAGCAGCATGCTCAGTCGCCGGAGCTGTATCAATAAGGAGGCTGTTGTGGATTTTCAAAACGTGACCTTTGAGCTGGCCGCTGGAAGAAAGGATCAGCTCCCCAAAGCAGGCGTTCCAGAGATAGTCTTTTCTGGAAAGTCCAATGTGGGAAAATCCTCTTTGATCAATAAGCTGGTCAACCGGAAGGCTTTGGCCCGTGTCAGCGCCACGCCTGGAAAAACCGCCACCATCAATTTTTACCGGCTGCCCGACTGCCGCCTTGTGGATTTGCCTGGCTATGGATACGCCAAGGTTTCCAAGGGGGAGAGGGATCGCTGGGCCTCTCTGGTGGAAGGATATTTCGCCCAGAAGCGAAATGTGGCTTTGGTGATCCAGCTGGTGGATATGCGCCACAAGCCCACGGCAGACGATTTGCAGATGATCGCTTTTATGCAGCAGACGGGACTGCCCTTTATGGTGGTGTGTACCAAGAGCGACAGGCTGAACAAGGGCGAAACCGAGAAGCAGGCCGCTCTGTTTAACCAGCTTTTCCAGGAGGAGGAAATTGTTTGGCAACCATTTTCCTCCACGAAGGGAACTGGACTCGAAGAATTAAAGCAGCGGATTGAAGCCGCGGTAAAACAATCAATCTGGAAATAGGGAAATGGGGGACAAGCATGATTGCAAGCTGTCTTAAAATAAACGAGAAGGGCCATTTGGAGATCAGCGGCTGCGACACGGTACAGCTGGCAGAACAGTACGGCACGCCGCTGTATGTGATGAGCGAGGACGAAATTCGGAGCACCTGCCGCCGCTATGTGGCCTCCTTCGCCAAAAACTACAACGGACACGGAAAGCCCATTTACGCCAGCAAGGCCTTTAGCTGCAAGGAGATTTACCGCATTGTTCTCAGCGAGGGCTTAGATGTAGAGGTGGTGTCTGGGGGAGAGCTTTACACCGCTCTTCAGGCCGGCGTACCGGGAGGACAGATTCATTTCCAGGGGAATAACAAGTCCACCGGCGAGCTGACCATGGCTCTGGAAAACAATGTGGGCGACATTGTGGTGGACAACCTGTCCGAGCTGAAGAAGCTGAACGCCGCAGCGGAGGAACACAATGTGGTTGCGCCCATTTCCTTTCGGATCAAACCGGGCATTGACGCCCATACCCACGAGTTTATCCGCACGGGCCAGGTGGATTCAAAATTTGGCCTTGACTTGGCGAACGGAGAGGCAATGGAGGCTCTCCGCCAGGCAAAGGAGATGGACCACATCTCTGTAAAGGGACTGCACTGTCACATTGGGTCTCAGATTTTGGAGAAAGCTCCCTTTGTTCACGCGGCTGAGGTGATGCTGCAATTTTTTGCCACAGTGCGTGACCAGCTGGGCATGACCTTTGAGACCTTGAACCTGGGCGGCGGTTTTGGCATTCACTACACGCAGCAGGATGATGCCATCCCCTACGAGGAGTATATGGAGGCTGTCTCCACAATGGTTCACGACAAATGCCGGGAGCTGGGTCTAGAGCTGCCCAAGATCTACATTGAGCCTGGACGCTCCATTGTGGGGGAGGCAGGCATCACTCTTTACACAGTGGGGAATATCAAGGAAATTCCCGGCGTCCGCAATTATGTGGCCATTGACGGCGGCATGTTTGACAATCCCCGCTATGCTCTGTATCAGTCTGCCTACACCTGCCTGATTGCCAATAAGGCGGACCAGCCTGCCGCTTATACCGCCACCATCGCTGGCAAGTGCTGTGAGAGCGGAGATCTGATCCAGGAGCATACTCCTATCCAGAAGCCCGAGGAAGGCGACATCTTGGCAGTTCTCTCCACCGGCGCTTATAATTATTCCATGGCGTCCAACTATAACCGGAATTTGAAGCCCGCCTGTGTGATGGTTTCCCAGGGAAAGTCTCGTATTGTTATCAAGGGCGAAACCTATGAGGATCTTGTCCGCAACGATGTGTAAATTCTCCTGTTTACTTTTCTGCTTTTGTATGCTAAAATTTTAAAGCATGAAGTTATCACGGAAAAGGAGCGCAGGAATTATGAACGGAAAAATCCATGACAAAAACACGGATTTTCTTTTTCAGGCCATTCTTGCTCTGGAAACTCCAGAGGAGTGTTACCGGTTCTTTGACGATCTCTGTACAGTACCCGAGCTGAAAGCCATGTCTCAGCGGCTGGCGGTGGCCCATATGCTCAGCCATAAGCAGGTGTACAGCGACATTGTGGCGGAAACTGGCGCCTCTACCGCCACCATCAGCCGGGTGAATCGCTCTCTCAATTACGGCAGCGATGGCTACGAGCTGGTGTTTCGCCGGTTGGACAAGAAGAAGGAGCCTCAAGAGTGAGAAGCTATTCTGTATTTGCCCAGTATTATGACGAACTGACAGAAAATGTGGAGTATCCAAAGCGGGCCGCGTATCTTTTAGAATTGATGAAACGTCTGGGCCATCCGCCGGGCTTGACCCTGGATTTGGCCTGCGGCACTGGCTCTCTGACCCTGGAGCTGTACCGGCAGGGTGTGGATATTTACGGCATTGACGGTTCTGTGGAAATGCTTTCCGAGGCCAGGGCCAAGTGTGCCGAAGCGGGAGCCGACATTCTATTTCTCTGTCAAAAAATGCAGTCCATCGACCTGTATGGGACGGTGGACACCGTTTTGTGTACCTTGGACAGCCTGAACCACCTGAAAAACGGGGAAGAACTGCAGCAGGTTTTTGACAAGGTATCCTTTTTCATGAATCCGGGGGGATATTTTCTCTTTGACATGAATACTCTGTATAAGCACCAGGTTATCTTGGGAAATGAAACCTATGTGTACGATACAGAGCATGTGTACTGCGTTTGGCAAAACCGCTGCCACAAGGATGGACGGGTGGACATTCAGCTGGACTTTTTCCAGCCGGAAGGCCGTCTTTATGCCCGGAGTACAGAGCGATTTTCAGAGCGTGCTTATCCGGCAGAGGAGATTGTAGGCCGGTTGTCTCAAGCCGGCTTCGGAGATATTCAAATGTTTGACGAGCTGACCTTTCTTCCGCCAAGAGAGGACAGCCAGCGGCTTGTTTTTGCTGCAAAAAAAACAGGAAGGGTAAAGCTTTGATATGGATAAGATTTTACGGACCATCACCTCTGACGGAAGCCTGATGGCTTCTGCTATTGATTCCAGCGAAATTGTATATACCGCGCAAAAGGTTCACGGACTTTCCAAAACGGCTTGCGCAGCTTTGGGAAGGCTTCTAACCGGTGCCTCTCTGATGGGAAATTTACTGAAAATAGAGGGAGCCTCGCTGACTCTGAAGGTCTATGGAGGCGGTCCATTGGGCAATTTGGTCGCCATTTCCGACTGCAATGGCAACGTTCGGGGCTATGTAGATCATCCAGATGTGGAGCTTCCCCTCAAGCCCAACGGGAAAATTGATGTGGGAGGCGGTGTGGGCTGCCAGGGCCGTCTTGCGGTAATTCGTGACTTGGGGGAGAAGGACCCCTATATTGGCCAGGTGGAGCTTGTCAGCGGCGAGATTGCCGAGGACCTGACAAATTACTTTGCCAGCAGCGAACAGATCCCCACCGTGTGCGCCCTGGGCGTTCTGGTGGATAAGGAGAGGGGAGAGGCCATGCTTTCCGGAGGACTGCTTATTCAGGTCCTTCCTGGCGCCGATGACGTCGCTCTGGACCGTCTGGAGCAGAATATCTCTCAACTGGATTCTGTTACCACCATGTTGGCAAAGGGAATGAGTCCGGAAGAAATGTGCCGGGCGGCTTTGAATGGCTTTGAGGTGGAGATTCTGGATCAGGCGCCGGTACACTATGTGTGCAATTGCAGCAAGGAGCGGTTTGCCAGGGGCTTACTCACTCTGGGCAGTAAGGAGCTTTTGAACCTGCAGGGTGACGCCCAGGGCGCTGTGGAGACTGTTTGCCATTACTGCAACAAGAAGTATCTCTTTACCAGGGAGGAGATCGAAAACCTGGCGAAGATGGCCGCTGAGTCGGAGAAAAAGAAAACTTGAAATATTTTGAAAAAACCGCTTGACAAATCGGCAGTTATCGTGTAAGATATTAAACGTCGCTGATGCGGCGATACAAAATGTGTGAAGGGCTTATGGGGGCATAGCTCAGCTGGTTAGAGCACCTGCCTTACAAGCAGGGGGTCACAGGTTCGAGTCCTGTTGTCCCCACCATACACATCAATGGGGTATGGTCACACAGTGTGGGGCAGCGCCCCAAAAATATGGCCCGGTAGTTCAGTTGGTTAGAACGCTAGCCTGTCACGCTAGAGGTC
>CAJMOH010000039.1 GCA_905215055.1 uncultured bacterium | reverse complement strand
CGCGCGCCAGTGCGCGCGTCCCGCGACTCGGCCAGTCCGGCCACGGACCCCGCGCCGGCGGCAAGGTGCGCTGGGCGTATCACAATCAACAGGAGAGAGGATAGCTTTATGTTTGCAGTTGCTATTGATGGCCCCGCCGGAGCGGGGAAAAGCAGCGTGGCCAAGGCCGCGGCGAAAATTTTGGGGTTTGTCTATGTGGACACTGGGGCCATTTACCGGACCATCGCCCTGCATGTGCTGCGCCAGGGGGTGGACCCCCATGACGCCCCGGCGGTGGAGGCCCTGCTGCCCCAGATTCAGGTGGGGATGGAATACACCCCGGAAGGCCAGAAAATGCTCTTAAACGGGGAGGACGTCACCGGGCTGATCCGCACGCCGGAGGTCTCTATGGCCACCTCCGCCTGCTCGGCCATTCCCGCGGTGCGGGCCTTTCTGCTGCGGCTTCAGCGGGACTTGGCGGAGAAAAGCAATGTGCTGATGGACGGCCGGGACATCGGCACGGTGGTGCTGCCCCAGGCCCAGCTGAAGGTGTTCCTCACCGCCTCCCCGGAGGAGCGGGCGCGCCGGCGGGTGCGCCAGCTGGAGGAGTCCGGCCAGCCGGCGGAGTACCAGGCCATTCTCCGGGACATTCAGCAGCGGGACTATCAGGACTCCCACCGGGAGGTAGCTCCTCTGCGCCCGGCGGAGGACGCGGTTCTGATGGACACCAGCACCGACAGTTTCCAGCGCTCGGTGGAGCGGCTGGTGGAGCTGGTTCGGGAACGGCTGTAAAGACCGCGGAAATTTGGGAAAATGAATTTTGAGAAGGGATTGATGGCGGTGCGTGAAGAGAGGGACAACAGGCCAAAGAGAAAGACGTGGCTCTATCTGGTGGGACAGATCATTTTGTGGTGGTACTTTCACCTGGTGTTCCGCATGAAGGTCATCGGCGCGGAGAACGTGCCGAAGGAGGGGCCGGTGCTGCTGTGCAGCAATCACCTGGCCAAGAGGGACCCGGTGCTGCTGGGGCTTTCCCAGCGCCGGCAGGTGTTCTACATGGCCAAGGAGGAGCTGTTTCAGAACAAGTTTTTGGGCGGGTTGTTCCGCATGTTGGGGGCCTTCCCGGTGAAGCGAGGCACCGGCGGCTCCGACGCCCTGGAGGACGCCTATGCCCTTCTTGCCCAAAACGGAGTGGTGGGGGTGTTTATCGAGGGTCACCGCTCCAGGGACGGCAAGCTGCTCAAGCCCAAAACCGGGGCGGCTCTGCTGGCCTATGAGACCAAGGCGCCGGTGGTGCCGGTGTGCATCACCGCCGGGGACGGCAAACAGCCCGGCATGTTCAAGCGCACCATGATCCGCTTTGGCAAGCCCCTTTCCCCCCAGGAGTTGGACATCAAGGACAGCTCCAGCATGCAGCTGCGCCGGGCCAGCCGGACCATTATGAGCCGCATTGCCCAGCTGCGGGAGGAGTCCTGCCAGGCTCTGGGCCTGCCCTCTCAGCTGGAGCCTCCCAAGGAGGCGGCTTCCCCCGCCCAGGAGGTCTCCCATGAAGGTTGAGGTGGCAAAGACAGCTGGATTCTGCTTTGGAGTGGACCGGGCCGTCAGCACGGTTTACAGGCTGCTGGAGGAGGGGAAAAGGACCGCCACCCTGGGGCCTATTATCCACAATCCCCAGGTGACAGGGGACCTGGCCGCCCGGGGCGTGGTGACGGTAAACGACCCGGCGGAAACCCCCAAGGGCTGCACCCTGGTGATCCGCTCTCACGGCGTTTCCCAGGCGGTGGAGGAGAAAATCCGGGCGCTGGACATCCCCTGTGTGGACGCTACCTGTCCTTTTGTGAAAAAGATTCACCAGCTGGCGGCGGCCGCCGGGGACCAGGGAAAAACTTTTTTGCTGGCTGGAGACCGGGATCATCCCGAGGTGCAGGGGATTTTGGGACATTGCAAAGGGGAGAATTTCACAGTAAAAAACAACGAAGAATTGGTAAATTTGCTGAAAAATAATCCAGATTTGCGGGAGAAACCCCTGGCTTTCGCGGCTCAAACCACCTTTCACGCGGGAGAATGGGAAAAATGCTTGGAAACTCTGAAAAAACTATGTACAAACGCCGCGGTTTTTGCTACAATATGTAATGCGACTGCGAGACGGCAGAAAGAAGCAAAAACCCTTGCCCAGCGCTGCGACAGGATGATTGTGGTGGGGGGCAGGGACAGTTCGAACACGGCAAAGCTGCGCGACATCTGCGCACAGTACTGCGAGACGTACCTCATTGAAAGGGCGGACGAGCTGCCTGTGTTTTCGGCCGGGCTGAGCGTTGGCATCACAGCGGGGGCATCCACGCCCGCAAGCATTATAAAGGAGGTACTTGCTACCATGGCAGAAGTGACAAACAACGAACAGAATTTTGAGGAGATGCTTGAGGAGTCCCTCAAAAGTTTCAATACAGACGAAAGGGTGCACGGCGTCGTTGTGGGCATCTCTCCCACCGAGGTCTATGTGGACGTGGGCCGCAAGCAGGCTGGGTTTATCCCCGCCAACGAGCTTTCCAACGACCCCAGCGTAAAGCCTGAGGACGTGGTGAAGATCGGCGACGAGATGGATCTGCTGATTATGAAGACCAACGACCAGGAAGGTACCATCATGCTCTCCAAGCGGCGCGTGGACGCCATGAAGGGCTGGGACGAGATTTCTGAGGCCCTGGAGAACAACGAGGTTCTGGAGGGCAAGGTGATTGAGGTTGTCAAGGGCGGCGTGATCGTTCTGTACAAGGCCATGCGGATCTTTGTGCCCGCCTCTCAGGCCACCGCTTCCCGTGGGGAGGACCTGAACGAGCTGATGGGCAAGGAAGTGAAGTTCCGCATTATCGAGGTCAACCGCCAGCGCCGCCGGGCTGTGGGCTCCATCCGCAGCGTGCTCCGCGAGGAGCGCAAGGCCGCCCAGGAGAAGTTCTGGGAGCAGGTGGAAGAGGGCCAGCAGTATACCGGCAAGGTCAAGTCCCTGACCAACTTCGGCGCCTTTGTGGATCTGGGCGGCGTGGACGGCATGGTGCACATTTCCGAGCTGTCCTGGAACCGCATTAAGCATCCCAGCGAGGTGCTGAATGTGGGCGACACCGTAGAGGTGTATGTCAAGGGCCTGGACCGCGAGAACGGCAAGATTTCTCTGGGCTACAAGCGTCCCGAGGACAATCCCTGGGTCAAGCTGGAGCGGGAGTATCCCGTTGGCACCGTGTGCGACGCCAAGATTGTGGGCATGACCCAGTTTGGCGCCTTCGCCAGCGTGATTCCCGGCATCGACGGCCTGATTCACATCTCTCAGATCGCCGACCATCGGATTGAGAAGCCCCAGGACGTGTTGAAGATTGGCGACGAGGTAAAGGTGAAGATCACCGACATCGACTTTGAGCGCCATCGTGTGTCTCTGTCCATCCGCGCTCTGCTGGAGGAGCAGAAGGCCGCCGAGGATGAGGCCGCTGCCCAGGCTCCCGCGGAGGAGGTTGTGTATTCCACCGAGGCTCCCGCCGGGGAGACCGGGGACGAGGCCCAGCCCGAGGAGCAGGAATAATTTTTTGTGGTACTTAAGCGGGGTAGCAAGGGGGAGACCGGCTCCCAGCGGGCCAGGCCGTAAAGGGCCGCCCGGGGAGTTCCGCCCAAGTGCTGCCCTGCTTTGCGTGTACGCCGGTTGGCATACACATCTGTGCAGGTCTTAAAAAACATGGGGCTGCCCCTTGGGCCGGCCCCGACTGGAGGAAAGAAACCCATGAAGCGTGTGAAAAAACCCGTGTTTTTTGTAGTGCTGCTTCTCATTGTCGCCCTGGTGGTTACGTCTCTGTTTGGCGTGTACGGCCAGAACGGCGACTTTAAAGTGACCTACATAAAGGGCGCCGGTGACATCCGTTGGGGCATTGACATTCGGGGCGGCGTAGAGGCCACCTTCAGCCCGGCGGACGGGGTGGAGGCAACCACCGAACAGCTCAACGCCGCCAAAGAGATCATCGAAACCCGGATGGTGTCCAACAGCATCACCGACTACGAGATCTACACCGACCCCACCAACAACCGGATTATCGTCCGGTTCCCCTGGCGCAGCGATGAGGAAAACTTCGACCCCGAGGAGGCCATCAACGAGCTGGCGGCTACCGCTCAGCTGACCTTCCGGGAGGGCAATGAATACGAGTCTACCGAGTACGGCGAGGACGGGAACATTGTGTACCGCACCCCCTCCGGCACCACGGCGGAAAACGTGATTCTGGAAGGGTCGGACATTGTGTCCGCCACCCCCCAGATGACCCAGGACGAGAGCACCGGCGAGTACCAGTATGTGGTGGCCTTGCAGCTCTCTGAGGACGGCACGGAAAAATTTGCCGAGGCCACCAGTGAGATGGTGGGCAGCACCATTTCCATCTGGATGGATGACGTGATGCTTTCCGCCCCCACTGTGCAGGAGGCCATCACCAACGGCGAATGCTCCATCACCGGCGATTTTACCAGCGAGGAGGCCACCCAGCTGGCCAACCAAATTCAGGCCGGCGCCCTGCCCTTTGCCTTGCAGGTGTCCTCTTACAGCTCCATGCCGCCCACCCTGGGCAGCCAGGCCCTGGACGCCATGCTGCTGGCAGGCATCATCGCCTTTGTAGTCATTTCCGTGCTGATGATTGGGATCTTCCGGCTGCCCGGCGTGGTGGCCGTCATCAGCCTGGCCGGACAGGTGGGCCTGTGCTTCGCGGCTATTTCGGGTTATTTCCCCTTCCTCAATTCCTACACCACCACCCTGCCGGGCCTGGCGGGCATTGTGCTCTCCATCGGCATGGGCGTGGACGCCAACGTGATCTCCGCCAGCCGCATCCGGGAAGAGCTGCGCAACGGCAAGACCCTGGACGGCGCCTTGAAGCTGGGCTTCTCTGAGAGCTTCTGGGCCATCTTCGACGGCAACATCACCACCCTGATTGTGGCTGTGATGCTGATGGGCGTGTTTGGCCCCAGCAACATTCTGTCCATCATCTTTGGCGAGTCCACCACCGGCGCCATTTTCTCCTTTGGCTTTACCCTGCTGGTGGGCATTATCGGCAACTTCATCATGGGCATGACGGCTACCCGCCTGATGACCCTGTCTCTGGCCGGCTTCAAAGGCCTGCATAAAAAATGGCTGTTTGGAGGTGCTCGCGGCGATGAGTGAGAAAACGTACCGGTTCCATTTTTACCAGAATAAAAAGATCTATTTCACCATTTCCATTGTGCTGCTGGTGGTGGGCATTCTGGCCAGCATCATCATTGGACCCAAGCTGGACATCCAGTTTGCCGGCGGCTCTATGATCCTCTACTCCGTGGAGGGGGGCCAGGCCGACGCCAGCGGCATTGAGACCGCTGTAACCGAGGCCTCCGGCCGCAGCTGCGAGGTATCCATCAGCCAGGACATCACCACCGGCGGGGAGCAGGTGACGGTTTCCTTCTCCGGCAACCAGGCCATGACTCCCGAGGAGCAGGCTCAGGTGACGGAAACCCTGCAAGGCGCTTATCCCGACCTGACCTTTGAGTTGCTGTCCTCCAGCTCTGTGGAGGCCAGCATGGGCGCCCGGTTCTTCCAGAAGTGCCTGGTGTGCTTCGCCATCACGGCGGTATTTCTGCTGCTGTACATCGCCCTGCGTTTCCGCAAGATCGGCGGCCTGGCCGCGGGCATCACCGCTGTCATCGCCCTGATGCACGACGTGCTGATTGCCTTCAGCGTATTTGTCATCTGCGGCCTGGATGTGGACGATGTGTTCATCGCTGTGATCCTGACCATCTTGGGCTATTCCCTGAACGCCACCATTGTGGTGTACGACCGTGTTCGGGAAAACCGCCGGAAGATGGGACCCAAGACCTCCTATGACGAGATTTTGAATTTGAGCATGAACCAGACCCTGGGCCGCACGGTGCTTACCTCTCTGTGCACCTTCCTGTCCCTGGTGGTTGTGCTGATTGTGGCGCTGATCTTCAACATTGAGACGGTTGTGTCTTTTGCCCTGCCTATGATGGCGGGCGTGGCGGCAGGCTGCTTCTCCAGCCAGTGCATTGCCCCCAACCTGTTCTGCATGTGGCAGCTTCACAAGCGCAAGCAGCTGGACGCCGCCAAACAGAAGGCGTAACTGCGGGACTTCCCGTTTACCATGCAAACAAAAGAGCCGCGGGGGAAAGCCCTTGCGGCTCTTTTATCTATAAGGAGGGACTGCCATGGAGCAGCGGTTTTATCTGATCACGGGGGTGATGGCTTCGGGAAAGTCCACCACGGCCCAGGCGTTGTCGGAGCAGCTTCCCCGGTGCGTCCACCTGCGGGGCGACTTGTTCCGGCGGATGATCGTCTCCGGCAGGGAGGAGATGGCTGACCCGCCCAGCCAGGAGGCGCTGCGGCAGCTGCACCTTCGCTACCGGCTGGCGGCCCAGGCCGCGGGGGGCTATTGGGAAGCTGGTTTTTCCGTGGTATTGCAGGATAACTACTATGGCCCGGCCCTGGAGGAGATGCTCTCGCTTTTAGCGGGCATCCCTGTGCAGGTGGTGGTCCTTTGCCCCGGCCTGGAGACCGTCAAGGCCCGGGAGAAGGCCCGGGACAAAACAGGCTACGGGGGTTTTTCTCCAGAGCCCCTTTGGGACAGCTTTATGAGAGAAACGCCCCGCATAGGCTTTTGGCTGGACAACTCCAGCCTGACTGTGGAGGAGAGCGTGGAACAGATCCTCTCCCACGGGGAGCCCCTGTGCATAGAACGCCCGGGATGAGGAAAACTAGCTCCAGTACCTCAGAAAGGATGCGTTGCAATGAACCAGCAGGAACGGTCCGTCCAGAAGCTCCACATCGCCGATCACCACGAGCACGACCCGCTCCCTCCAGGGCTGCTGCCGGGAGCCTCTTCGGTGGCCTCCGCCAACGAGTGCACCGGCCTGATGACGTCCCCGCCGGAAAATGCTGCCCAGCTGGAGGCCTATCAGGAGCTTTCTCCCATGGCTATTCCCCGAAAGGAGCCGGGCGCTCCCCGGCCCAAGGCCTGCCCCGGCACGGGAAAACGGATGGAAAAACGGCAGTAAACGGGAGACAAACGCCGGGAGAACAAGCAGCTTGGGAACAAAAGCGAGAAAAAGGGTCCGCCAGGTTTGAGCGCGCCGCCAGGTTTTCCTGGAGCGCGCTCTTTTCTTTAAGGAAAGAAATCTGGGGAGAGTAGGCAAACGGGGAAAAATGTGTTATAATCATTCCACATATACAAACATTCTGGAAGAAGTGCTGCGAGAAAGGAAGATGTGATTTATGAGCGCTATGCAGATCAAATGGCTGGGACATTCTTGTTTTCGTGTGGAGTGCCAGGGCTACGCCTTGGTGCTGGACCCCTTCGAGCCGGGCAGCGTCCCCGGGTGCAGGGAGATTCAGGAGGTGGCTGACCAGGTGCTGTGCAGCCACGAGCATCACGACCACAACTACCGCGCCGGAGTGACGCTGCGGCAGGACGGCCCTGCCAATCCCTTTATCATCACGGCGCTGCCCTCCTTCCACGACGACTGCGGCGGGGAGAAGCGGGGGCCAAATATCATCCATTTGCTGGAGGCCGAAGGCCTGCGGGCGGCTCATTTCGGAGACGTGGGAGCCATGCCCAGCCCGGAGGTGCTGGAAAAGCTGCAAAATTTGGACGCGGTCATGCTGCCGGTGGGCGGTCACTTTACCGTAGGCCCCAAAGAGGCCAAGGAAATTGTGGACGCCATTCAGCCCCGGGTGGTGATTCCCATGCACTACCGTTCCGACGCGTTTGGCTTTGACGTGCTGGGGCCGGTGGAGGACTTTTTGGAGCTGGACAGCCATTGGATGCGCTACGACACCGACACCATTGAGATCCACGAGAACATGCGGCATTCCGTCGCTGTCCTCTCCTACCCTTCTTAAAAAAGGAGGGGCGCCAAGGGCGGGGGTTGCACCCCAGGCACGGGGCTTAAGGTTCCTTGGAAAATCCAAAATAGCTTAAAAGACCATGGTAGATGCCCTGAGCGAAGGCGGGCTGTTCGTCCCGCAGCTTCAGGGCGTCTGCGCCGTTGGTCAGATAGGCCAGCTCCACCAAAATGGCAGGCATGGCGGTGCGCCGCAGCACATACAGGCTGGGATTGATCCGAACGCCGTTGTCCCGTGTTCCCACGGCGTCCACCACACCGTTCAGCACATGCTGGGCCAGCCAATAGGCCTGGGTGTTTTGCTGGTGAACGTACACCTCGGTGCCGTTGACAGCCGGGTTGGTGTTGGCGTTGCAGTGGATGCTGACAAAGTAATCCGCTGGCCAGGAGTTGGCCAGATAGACACGCTGCTGCAGGCTGGTGGCGTTGCTGGTACCCAGGCTCTCGGTGGGAGTGGTGCGGGAAACCCGGGCGGTAAAGCGGGGATCGCTGTTTAGAAGCCGGGCCAGCTCCATGCCTACGGCGTAGTTGATGTCCTGCTCCCGCAGGCCAAAGCCCTCGGCCCCGGCGTTGGCCCCCTGGGGATTGTGCCCCTGGTCGATGAAAATGCGGATGGGCAAACCAAACCGCCTCCTTTCGTGTACTTGTTCCATTGTATGAAGGGAGGGCGGCTGGATGTTCCTGAGAAAAAGTTTCCGGCGGAGGAAGCTTTTAATCTTCCTCTCATGTTTCCGCTCTATACTGAAGGCAGGAAACGGGCCGAAGGAGGTACTTGAAATGAAAGAAATCAGACGCAGGCTGGCCGTGCTGGCGGGGACGCTGGTGCTGGGGGCTTTGCTGGCGGGCTGCTCCGGCGGAGTTACCCAGGAGGAGGCCGCCGCCATTGCTCTGGATCATGCGGGGGTGTCCCAGGAGGACACGGTTTCCTTCTCCGTCAAGGAGGACAGCATGGAGGACGGCAGGGCGGTTTACCAGGTGGATTTCACCACCCAGGACACGGAGTATTCCTACGACGTGGCTCAGAAGGACGGGAAAATCATCAACTACAACTACGGCAAAACCGGGGCGGCCCTCTCTGGGGACGACGGCAGCAGCCAGACCGGCGATGAGCAAGCCCAGGAGGAGCAGGCCGTCCAAGAGGAGATTGACCAGACTCAGAGCGGTATTCAGCAGGCCCAGCAGGAGGAAAGCGCCGCCCAGAGCCAGGCCCAGGCCGTGGAGGACGCCATTGATGAAGCGACGGCTGAAAGCATCGCCATGGAGCACGCTGGGGTGACAGAGTGCTCCATCCACCGGGTGGAGCTGGACACCGAGGACGGCCGTCAGGTGTACGAGGTGGAATTCTTCGCCGGGAACACAGAGTACGATTACACCATTGACCGGGAGACAGGGGAGATTCTCTCCTACGACCAGGACATTGAGGGCTGGGGCCTGGGCAACGGCCAGCAGAACGGCAGCGGCAACGGCCGGAAAAACGGCCAGGAGAACAGCACCGCCTCCTCTTCTGGGCCAATCACCCTGGAGGAAGCGGTGCAGCTGGTGCTGGACCGAGTGCCTGGCGCCTCTGCCAGCGACGTGCAGATTGAGTTTGAGCGGGACGACGGCAAGGACATCTACGAGGGCGAGGTCACCTGCAACCGGACCGAGCACGAGTTTCAGATAGACGCCTCCACGGGAAATTTCATCGAGTGGAGCGTGGACTATCAGGATTGACCGGCTGGGCGGTGGAGGAAGCCGTGCCGCTTTGCCCCGGGGGAGGAGAAGCCAATGCGAATCTTGATTGCGGAGGATGAACAGGATCTGAACCAGCTGCTGAAGCGCCGGCTGAAGGAAGCGGGTTACAGCGCGGACGCCTGCTTTGACGGGGAAGAGGTGTTCGACTATCTGCTGGGGGCGGAGTACGACGCCCTGGTGCTGGACATTATGATGCCCAAGCTGGACGGTGTCCAGGTGGTAAAGCGGCTGCGTCGGGAGGGAAACTCTGTGCCGGTGCTGCTGCTTACCGCCAGAGACAGCATTGAGGACCGGGTGGCCGGCCTGGACGCCGGGGCGGACGACTATCTCATCAAGCCCTTTGCCTTTGAGGAGCTGCTGGCCCGGCTGCGGGTGCTGCTGCGAAAGCCCCAGGGGGACAAGACCAACGTCCTTCGTGTGGGGGAGCTGGAGCTGAATCTCTCTACCCGGCAGGCCGCGCGGGGAGGACAGGAGATCTCCTTGTCCTCCAAGGAATTTTCCCTGCTGCGGTACATGATGCAGAACGCGGGCATTGTTCTCAGCCGGGACAAGCTGGAGCAGCATGTGTGGGATTATGACTTTTCCGGCGGCTCCAATGTCATCGACGTGTACATCCGCTACCTTCGCAAGAAGATTGACGAGGGACGGGAGACAAAGTACATTCACACGGTTCGGGGTCACGGCTATGTGCTCAAGGAGGGCGGCGCATGAAACGGCTGTCCCTCAAGACCAGGCTGGCGCTGTTTTACACGGGCTTGATGACCCTGGTGCTGGGGCTGGTGCTGGGAGTGCTGTTTTCCGTCAGCTCCCAGGAGATTTTAACCGGCGTGCAGAACACCCTGGAGGAGCGGGTGTCCAGCTCTATCGAGGACGTGGAGTTCCGCCAGGGGCGGCTGGAGTTCGACTCGGAGCTGCTAAGCCTGGAAAACGGGGTATATCTGTCGGTGTATCAGCCGGGGGATTTCTCCCTGCTGTATGGAAGGCTGCCCTATGGCTTTGCCTATGACCTGGCCTTTTCCGACGGGGAGCTTCGCACGGTCTCCGCGGGGGAGGCGGAATACTATGTGCTGGACCTGGAGTTTCCCGAGGAGGGTTACGGCGACCTGGTGCTGCGGGGTGTGGTGTCTCTGTCCGACGCGGAGCGGGACTTCCGCTTCACCCTGCGTTTGGCGCTGTTCCTGTTTCCCCTGCTGATCGCCCTCACCGCTTTGTGCGGGTATCTGCTCAGCCGCAGGGCTTTGGGTCCGGTGGCTCAGATCACCCAAACCGTGCGGAATATCCAGCGGGAGCGGGACCTGTCCAAGCGGGTGCGGCTGGGAGAGGGCCGGGACGAAATCTACACCCTGGCCCAGACCTTTGACAGCCTGCTGGACCAGCTGGAGGCAAGCTTTCAGCGGGAAAAGCAGTTTACCAGCGACGTGGCTCACGAGCTGCGCACACCTCTGGCGGTGGCGCTGATGCAGGGCGAAGCCTTGCTTGCCCGGCAGGAGCTTTCCCCAGAGGCCCGCAAGGAGGTGGAGCTGATGTGCCGGAAGCTGCGCTCCATGTCGGAGATGGCCTCTCAGCTGCTGCTGCTGTCCCGGGCGGATCAGGGAAGAGAGCGGCTGACCTTGGAGACGCTGGACCTTTCGGAGCTGAGCCAGCTGGAGGCGGAGGAGTTTGCCGAGGTCGCCAGCCGGCGGCAGATCGCTCTGGAGGCGGACATCCAGCCGGGGGTGAGCGTTGTGGCCGACCAGACGCTGCTGCTGCGCCTGTGGGGGAACCTGCTGCAAAACGCTGTGACCTATGGCAAGGAAGGCGGCCATATCTGGATGAAGCTGATCGTGGAGGAGAGCTGGGCTGTCCTGCGGGTTCGGGACGACGGCATTGGCATTTCCCCTGAGCAGCTGCCCAAAATCTGGGACCGGTTTTTCCAGGCGGACCCCTCCCGCAGCGGGGACAGCAGCGGCCTGGGGCTTTCCATGGTTCAGTGGATCGCGGCGGCGCATGGGGGGCGGGCCTCCGCGGAAAGCAAGCTGGGCGAGGGCAGCGTGTTTACAGTGCGGCTGCCTCTTTCCGGGCCGGAAGAAAAGGCCGGGAGGCACGGGCCGTAAGGCCCTGCGGACACGCAAAAAGGGTTGCCGCGGTTATGCGGCAACCCTTTTTTAGACAGGAGCGGCTCAGCGTTCCTTGACAGTTTCCAGATGTTTGATCTCCTTGTTGTAAAGCCGCAGGAAGAAGAACAGGCTCACCACCAGGGAGACACACTCGGCAATGGGGAAGGACCACCACACGGCTCCCACCTGATGAGTCACCTGGGCCAGAATCCAGGCGGCCGGCACCAGCACCACCAGCTGGCGCATCAGGGAGACGATCAGGCTGTAAATGCCCCGGCCCACCGCCTGGAACAGAGTGGAGCAAACAATGCCCAGTGCCGCGAACAGGAAGCAGGTGCAGATGATCCGCAGGGCGGGAATGCCGATTTCCAGCAGCTCGGCGGAGGCGTTGAAAATGCCCAGCAGCCACTGGGGAACCAGCAGGAACACCAGCATGCCGGCGGTCATAATGCACAGGGCGATGATGCACCCGGACCGGAAGGCGGAAACCATCCGGTGCTTGTTTCGGGCGCCGTAGTTATAGCCCAAAATGGGCAGCAGGCCCTGGTTCAGTCCAAACACCGGCATAAACACAAAGGATTGCAGTTTGAAGTACAGCCCAAACACGGTGTAGGCCGCGGTGGAGAAGGAGGACAAAATGCCGTTTAGGGCCATGGTCATTACCGTGCCGATGGACTGCATGACAATGGAGGGAATCCCCACCACATAGATGTCCTTGATGATTTTCCAGTCGGGGCGAAAATGGCGGAAGGAGATGTGGACGTCCTTTAAGCGGAAGGTGATTACCAGGCTGGAAACCACCATGGCCAGAATCTGGCCGCCCACGGTGGCGATGGCGGCGCCGGCAACCCCCATGGCGGGCAGGCCAAAATAGCCGAAGATCAGGATGGGGTCCAGGATGATGTTGGTCACCGCGCCGATGAGCTGGAAGATCATGGGCCAGATCATGTTGCCGGTGGCCTGCAAGGTTTTCTCCAGGGTGATCTCCACAAACACGCCAAAGGAGAACACGCAGCAAATGGAGATATAGGTGCTGCCCATTTGAATGATCTCCGGATCGGACTCGAACAGCTGAAAGAAGGGGGTGGAGAAAAAGGCGCCGTAAACGGCGAACAGCGCCCAGGTGCAAAGAGCCAGCACAATGCCGTGGGTGGCGGCGCTGTTGGCCTCCTGGTGACGTCCCTGGCCCAGCCGCCGGGAGATCAGAGAGGTGACGCCCACCGCTGTGCCGACGGCAAAGGCGATCAGCAGGTTTTGCAGGGGGAAGGCCAGGCTGACGGCGGAAAGAGCCTTCTCGCTGACCTGGGCCACAAAATAGCTGTCCACAATGTTATACAGGGCGGAGACCAGCATGGAGAACATGGCTGGCAGCGCCATGGAGAAGATCAGTGGCAGCATGGGCGCCGTACCCATTTTGTTCTGTCGCGTTTCCATTTCTTGCATACTACACATCCTATCTTTTCTACAAAATACTGCGGAAAGCAAAGCAATTCACGCTATTATATCAAATTTTTCACCGGATGAGAAGGGGCAGAAGGGACTATTTGTAAACAAACTGTGGCTTTTCTTGCAAAGAGGGCGGGGGCCGTGGTATAATACCATCGAATATGCGCCGCGAAGCCGCGGCTAAACCTTTGGATCGAAGGGGGAGGCCTCCCCTGGAAGAAAGGCATGATGCTTGTATGGCAAACAATATTTTGACAAAGCTGTTTGGAAATTACAGCAAACGAGAGCTGAAGCGAATCCAGCCCCTGGTGGACAAGGTGCTGGGCTTGGAGGATGTATATAAACGGATGAGCGACCAGGAGCTGAAGTCTCAGACCGGTCTGCTGAAGGAGCGGCTGGAAAAGGGGGAAACCCTGGACAGCCTGCTGCCCGAGGCCTTTGCCGCCTGCCGGGAGGCTATGGACCGGGTGCTTTCCATCCGTCTGTTTCCCGTGCAGGTGCAAGGCGGCGTTATCCTGCATCAAGGCCGCATTGCCGAGATGAAAACCGGTGAGGGCAAAACCTTCACCCTGGCCCTGCCCGCCTATTTGAACGCCCTTACCGGCAAGGGCGTACACATTGTCACGGTCAACGAGTACCTGGCCAAATACCAGGGCGAGATGATGGCCCGGGTGTTCAACTTTATGGGTCTGACCGTGGGCCTGGCTTTGACCGGGATGCCCTCTAAGGAGAAAAAGGCGGCCTACGCCTGCGACATCACCTATGGCACCAACAACGAGATGGGCTTTGACTATCTGCGGGACAACATGGTGACCTACAAGGAGAACAAGGTTCAGCGGGGCCACCACTACGCCATTGTGGACGAGGTGGACTCCATCCTCATCGACGAGGCCCGCACCCCTCTGATTATCTCCGGCCGGGGCGCCAAGGCCGACGACCTCTACGGCAGGGCCAACGCCTTCGCCCGGTCTCTGACGCCTATCCGTGTCAAGGAGACCGACGAGAAGGAGGACAATGACGAGCTGTATAAGGACTACGATTACATTGTCAACGAGAAGCTGAAAACCTGCTCCCTCACCCGCCGGGGCGTGAAGAAGGCCGAGGAGTTCTTCGGCGTGGAGAACCTCACCGACCCGGACAACATCCGCATCCAGCACCATGTGAACCAGGCCATCAAGGCCTGGGGCATTATGCACCGGGACCAGGACTATGTGGTGAAGGACGGCCAGGTGATCATTGTGGACGAATTCACCGGGCGCCTGATGTACGGGCGCCGGTACAACGAGGGCTTGCATCAGGCTATCGAGGCCAAGGAGGGAGTGGAGGTTGCCCGGGAGAGCAAAACTCTGGCCACCATCACCTTCCAGAATTACTTCCGCCTGTACGACAAGCTCTCCGGCATGACCGGCACCGCCATGACCGAGCAGGAGGAGTTCTCTGAGATTTACAGGCTGGACGTGGTGGAGATTCCCACCAACCGGCCCATGGTCCGGGAGGACTGCCCGGACGTGGTTTACAAGACGGAGCAGGCCAAGTTCCGCGCGGTGATCGACGACATTGTGGAGCATCACCAAAAGGGCCAGCCTGTGCTGGTGGGCACCATCACCATTGAAAAGAGCGAGCTGCTTTCCAAGCTGCTGAAGGCCCGGGGTGTTCCTCACCAGGTTCTAAACGCCAAATTCCACGAGAAGGAGGCCCAGATTGTGGCCCAGGCCGGCCGCAAGGGGGCTGTGACCATCGCCACCAACATGGCCGGCCGCGGCACCGACATTCTGCTGGGCGGCAACGCCGAGTTTATGGCCAAGGCCGAAATGCGGAAGATGGGCTATGAAGAGGAGATGCTGGCAGAGGCCTCCGCTTACAGCCACACCGAGGATGAGCAGATTTTGGAGGCCCGCAAGACCTTCTCAGAGCTGAACAAGAAATACAAGGAGGAAATTGCCCCCGAGGCGGAGGAGGTCCGCGGGCTGGGCGGCCTGTACATCATCGGCACCGAGCGCCACGAGTCCCGCCGGATTGACAACCAGCTGCGCGGCCGGGCCGGACGGCAGGGAGATCCTGGCAAGAGCCGGTTTTACATCTCTCTGGAGGATGACCTGATGCGCCTCTTTGGCGGCGAGCGCCTCCAGAGTCTGATGGACAAGATGAAGATTGACGACGATACCCCCATTGAGGCTGGTATGGTGTCCAACTCCATTGAGAGCGCCCAGCGCAAGGTGGAGAGCCGCAACTTCGCCATCCGCAAGAACGTGCTTCAGTACGACGAGGTGATGAACGCCCAGCGGCAGATTATTTACAGCCAGCGGGACCAGGTCTTGAACGGCGAGAACATGAAGGAGCAGATTCTGAAGATGATCCACGAGGCCGTGGACGCCAACGTCAAGCAGTACCTGCCGGAGAGCGCCCCCCATGACGACTGGGACCTGATGGGCCTGCGGGAGCATTATCTGGGCTGGCTGATTGGTCCGGAGGACCTCCACTATACCAAGGGCGAGCTGGAGGATCTGGAGCCGGAGCATGTTTCCACCGAGCTGAAGAACCGGGCCGACGCCATCTACGAGGCCAAGGAGAAGGAGTTTACCTCCCCCATTATGCGGGAGGTGGAGCGGGTGGTCCTGCTGCGAAACGTGGACCAGGAGTGGATGGATCACATCGACGCCATGGAGCAGCTGCAGGACGGCATCCGCCTGCGGGCCTATGCTCATCAGGACCCTGTGGTGGAGTACCGCTTGGAGGGCTTTGACATGTTCGACAGCATGATCGCCGCCATTCGGGAGAACACCGCCAAGATGATGCTGACTGTGCGCCTGCGGAAAAAGGAGGAGGCTCCCAAGCGGGAGCAGGTGGCCCAGGAAACAGGAACCTCTGCCGCGGCCAGCGCCTCCGCCGGGGACAAAACCGTGCAGAAGCAGCCGGTTCACAAGCAAAAGAAGCCTGGCCGCAACGATCCCTGCCCCTGCGGCAGCGGCCTGAAATATAAGAAATGCTGCGGCCGCAACGAGTGAGCCGGAAAGGAGGAGGCCAGGTGAAGCGCGTGTGGAGACGGACGGCCTTGGGGCTGACCGCCGGGGTGATGTCCCTGCTGCTGACAGGATGCTCCCAGCTGATGGGGGGCTTTGCGGACTATGACGTTTCTGGGTATTTCCAGGCCTTGCTGGACAGCTCCTACAAGGGGGAGAACACCCAGTATATGACAGTGGCCGCCGCCACCGAGGAGACGGCCCAGCAGAACAACGCCACCACGGTGCAGAACGCTGCGGTGAACTTCTGCAACACCTATGGCATTTCCCCCAGCGAGGAGCAGCTTTCCCAGCTGGAGGAGGTGATGCGCCAGGCCTTGACCCAGGCGGACTACACCGTGCGGGACGAGGAGAAGGTGGACACCGGCTACACCCTGGAGGTGGAGATCGACCCCATTGTGAATTTTAACGATCTGAGCAGTCAGATTGAGGGGCTGCGGGACGACGCCCGGGAGGAAGCCGCCCAAGCCAGCCAGGAAGCTTCCTCTCAAGACGAGGAGGACAGCTCCGGCAGCGGCGCCTATGATTCCGATGGATATGACACCTACGGCACCGCGGATGACTACGGCGCCACGGACGGCTATGACACCACCGGCGGCACTACGAGCGGCGGCGATGACAGCGGGGAGGACTCCTCCAGCGGCGGCACGGAGGAAACCGTGGACGCCAACACCCTGTTTGTGGACAAGGTGGTAGAGCTGTGTCAGGAGCAGCTTTCCAGCCTGCGTCACAGCGGGGAGACGGTGACAATCACCCTGGACATCCGCCAAACAGAGGAGGGTGAGCTGCAGCTGGACACCAACCAGCTGGATACCATCGACCGGACCGTGCTGCAATTTCAAAGCTGAGAAGGGGGGCGGGCAAATCCGCCCTCTTTTCAAAGGGGGAGAAGGATTTTTCCTCTTCCCCGGGAACACTAGTGCTATCACATCGCAAAGGAGCTTCGTCATGAAGGAAGAGGAAAAGCTGACTACAAAAGAGCTGTACGATCTCAGTCACACGGCCGCTGCGCCCCTGCTGGCGGCCACGGTTCACCCCTGGGAGGCTCTGCCCAGGATTGGGGATTTCATCCGGGAGCTGGGAGCCTCTCTCTCTCTGGAGGAGTACGATCATCCCCAGGAGGATGTGTGGATTCACAAAACCGCCAAGATCTATCCCAACAACTATATCGCCGGTCCCTGCGTCATTGGGCCGGAGACGGAGGTTCGGCCCGGCGCCTTTATCCGGGGAAACGCCCTGGTGGGAGCGGGCTGCGTGGTGGGCAACTCCACCGAGCTGAAAAATGTCATTCTGTTTGACAGCGTTCAGGTACCCCACTACAACTATGTGGGAGACTCCATTTTGGGATACAAGTCCCATATGGGGGCGGGGGCCGTCACCTCCAACGTAAAGCAGGACAAGACCCCGGTTACGGTGCAGGCGGGCTTCCGCCGGCTGGAAACGGGCCTGAAGAAATTTGGCGCCATGCTGGGCGACCATGTGGAGGTGGGCTGCAACAGCGTCCTGAATCCCGGCACTGTGGTGGGAAGAAGCTCCCGGGTGTATCCGCTGTCCATGGTGCGGGGATTTCTGCCCGGCGGCATGATCCACAAAAACACCGGGGAAACCGTTCCTCTTCAGGAAAGGGCGTAAGAGAAAGTCTGCCTCTGTGGGAAAGGGGATGAACGCTTGGACGTTATACTGGAATTTTTGCAGTCCGGGGTATTGCCCACGGTGCTGCTGATTGTACGGGTGCTTGTGCCTTTGCTGGCGCTGTATGTGGTGTGGCGGTGCTACACCTCCTTTAAAAAGGGCCAGCGCCGCCGGGACCCGGTGATTATGCTGTGGGACGAGGCCTCCGGCACCCGGTTCCCCGTGCTGTATTGGGAAAACTCCATTGGCCGCAGCAGGAGCTGCGACATCTATCTGCCGGACCCCTCCGCCAGCCGGGACCACGCGGTGCTGCTGCGCCGGGACGAGGGCTGGTTTATCTGCGACACCGGGTCCAAATCCGGGGTGCTGGTCAACGGGAAGAAAGTTCAGGACCGAAAGCTGGTAAACGTGGGAGACCGGATGACCCTTGGCTCCACCACCCTGACTCTGTGGAACACCGACCAAAAGCCGGCGGAGCGCCGCAGGCTGTTCACCGGCTTTTCCAGGGAGGCGGCCTCTCCCATCAAGCTGATGCTGACGGCCTCCTTCGCCCTGCTGCTGATGGCCCTTCAGGGCTGCTGCATGGGCGGAGAGCTTCACCCTGAGCAGCTGATTCCCTTTGCGGCAGTGCTGGTGATTGGCTGGGGACTGTACATTTTCTCCATTGGGGTGATGCACCGGGTCAGCTTTGAGGTGGAAACGGTGGCCTTTCTCCTGTCGGGGATTGGCATTCAGCTTCTTTCCGCCTTTGACATCGAGGGCATCACCACCCAGCTGGCGGCTATGCTGCTGGGGGTGCTGCTGTTCTGCTTTTTGATCTGGTTTATGGGGGACATGGACCGGGTAGCCAAGTGCCGGCTGTGGATTGGCCTGGGAGCGATTTTGCTGCTGGCGGCTACCTTGGTGCTGGGGACAAACTCCTACGGCTCTACCAACTGGATCCGCATTGGGCCGCTCAGCGTTCAGCCCTCGGAGTTTGTGAAAATTGCCTTTATCTTTGTAGGCACCTCCACTTTGGACCGCTTGCAGACCAAAAAGAACATCGGCGAATTTCTGATCTTCACCGGCGCCTGTATTGGCCTGCTGGCCCTGATGCCCGACTTTGGTATGGCGCTGATTCTGTTCGCCACCTTCCTCATCATCGCCTTCATGCGTTCCGGCAGCGTGCGCACCATTGCCCTGGTGCTGGCCGGAGCGGTGCTGGCTGTGCTGGTGGTGCTGACGGTGAAGCCCTATGTGCTGGACCGCTTTATGGGCTGGGGCCATGTGTGGGAGCACATCAACGATAACCTGGGCTATTCCCAAACCCGCACCCTGACCTATCTGGCCAGCGGCGGCCTGTTTGGGGTGGGTCTGGGAAACAGCTATATGGCTCCGGTTTTTGCCGCGGACAGCGACCTGGTGTTCGGCCTGCTGTGCGAGCAGCAGGGATTGCTGCTGGGGCTGGTGATCTTGCTGGCCTTTGTGCTGTGGGTGTTCTACGCCCGCAGCGACGTGACAAGAAGCCGCTCTACCTTTTTCTCCATCGCGGCCTGCGCCGCCGCGGGGATGCTGCTGTTCCAGACGGCCCTAAACGTTTACGGCGCCACCGACGTGCTGCCTCTCACCGGCGTGACCCTGCCCTTTATCAGCTCCGGCGGTTCCAGCTTGATCTCCGTTTGGGGCATGATGGCCTTCCTCAAGGCCAGCGACGAGCGCACCTACGCCGCCCGCCGGGCCAGCCGGAAGAGCTTGCGGGAGAACACGCCGCCTCCGTCCCCCAGCCGGGGGACCCAGCGGCGGCCCGCACCCGCCCCAGCGCCCCGTCCCCAGGAGGCGCCTCCCCGTCCCAGGACGGCGCCTGCCAGAAGCCCCGCTCCCAGAGGCGGCTCTCACGCCCGGCCCGCGGGGGGCCGTCATTCCAGAAAGGAGGCATGACCCATGCGAACCACAGGCTTTCGATCGATGGTCCTGTACCTGCTGCTGGCCGCTTTTTTGGGCGGACTGGGATACCTGCTGTTTCAGTATGTAACCGCTGGCAGCCAGTGGGCCATGCAGCCCTATAACGGCCACATCTATTCAGAAAGCTCCACTGTAAAGCTGGGAGACATCACCGACCGCAACGGCAGCTTGCTGGCCACTACGGAGGATGGTACCCGTCTTTACAGCAGTGATGAAACAGTCCGCCGGGCGCTGCTCCACACAGTGGGGGACCCCTATGGGTATATCTCCACCAGCGTGCAGTATACCATGCGGTCCCGGCTTTCGGGCTATAACCTGGTAACAGGTCTGAACGACACCATCTTCAACCGGTTTGGCAGCGACATTGCCCTGACGGTGGATCAAAACGCCTGCGCCGCTGCCTACAACGCCCTGGGAGGCAAAAACGGCGGGGTGATTGTTTACAACTACAAGACCGGGGAGATTTTGGTGAAGGTCAGCACCCCCACCTTTGACCCCAACGCCGTGCCGGAGGACCTGGAGACCAACGAGGCCTATAACGGCGTGTACCTGGACAACACCCTGTCCGGCACCTTCACCCCCGGCTCGATCTTTAAAATTGTCACCGCCGCGGCGGCTATGGAGAGCTATCCTGACAGCTGGAGCTCCATCACCTATGACTGCCAGGGTTCCATTGAGATGGCAGGCAGCGACATCACCTGCTTAAACGGTCACGCCCACGGAACCCAGGATTTGGCCGCGGCCCTGGGAAACTCCTGCAACGTGTACTTTGCCCAGCTTGCCAACGACCTGGGAGCGGAGACCCTCCAGGCCAAGGCGGAGGAGATGGGCTTTAACACCCAGCTGGATTTTGGGTCCATCCCCATTGCGGAGAGCACCATAGATTTGACCGGCGTCAACGCCAATCAGCTTGGCTGGGCCGGCGTGGGCCAGTACACCGTGCTGACAAATCCCTATCACATGATGGTGCTGATGGGCGCCATCGCCAACGGCGGCACCTATGTGGAGCCGCGGCTCACCCAGGATTCTGACCTGCTGGGGGGATTGACTGGCGGCGGCAAGCAGCTGGTCACCTCTACCGAGGCTCAAAACCTGAAAACCCTGCTGCGGAACAATGTGCAGTCCTATTACGGGGACTACCTGTTCCCCGACGGCTGGAACGTCTGCGCCAAAACCGGCACCGGCGAGGTGGGGGAGGACAAAGGCCCCAACTGCTGGATGGTGGGCTTTTGCGATTCCGCCGCCTATCCCTATGCCTTCGCCGTGGTGGTGGAGGACGGCTCCGGCGGCATTGAGACGGCCGGCAGCGTGGCCAGCGCCGTTTTGTCGGCACTGTCCGGTTGACGGGAAGCGCTCCCTTGGGGGGCGCTTTTCTTTTCTCCAAAGGTTTCGCGGCGGAGTGCCTCCGCTGTCTATTCGCGCCTTGGGGTCCTGGTCCCCAGTGGGGACCGTTCAGGACCGACCGAGCCGGCAGGCGAGACCGGTGAGCTGGCGCTCACGCCTGATCGGGAGGATAGAGCGCGTCCATGGCGCTGACTTCGCTGCGACCTTCCCGCCCTTGCGGAACGCAAGAGGGCGTCATAGCCTGTGGGGCCACGCACCCGCGCAAGCGAGCTGAAATCTCGATAACTGCCCGGGCGCCTTTAGCGCCCGTCCTGCGAAGAGAGTGCGCAGGCACTGCGCCCAAGCTTTCTTCCAAGAAAGCGGCGCGGGTGCTCCCGCAGAGCGATTCGCGCCCCGGAGCGGCGGCTTATGCCGCGCTTGTGCGGAACCATTGGCTCGCGTCCGCGGCGCCGGTTCTGCGGTGACCTTCGCCGCAGAGCCGCAGGCGCGGAGGCGGATAAAGTTCTTTGCCAAGCTTTCTTTCAAGAAAGCGGAGAAAGCGGAGAACGCCCTGTCTGGGTTTGAGCCAGACAGGGCGTTCTTATAGAAAGTGAGGGTTGATTCACTGGTAAGCAATCTCAAACGGGCAGATAGGACAAAAGCAGGCCGCCCAGCAGCCAGCTGAACAGATTCGCCACAAAGGCGTACCCCACGGCCCGGCGCTTGCGGTGCTCTTTTAGAAGCAGGGGGAAGGCGATCATCTCCACCAGCAGCACGCAGAATTCCAGGGGAATATAGTAAAGCAGCCCCAGTACAAGCGCGCCGTGATAGTATCCCGCCGTGGGATATTGCCAGCAGATGCACAGGTTCACCCCCGCCTGGGTGATGAGGTTTACAACCAGAAAGACAATCCAGCTGCGCCTTTCCCGGTAGCGGAACAGCAAAAACACCAGGCCTTCCAGGGAAAGGGTGAAAATTACCCGCAGGAAGATGAGCAGGGGCTGCCGCCACCAGGGCTCGCCGTAGAGCAGTCGTTTGCCCGCCACGTCCAGGGTGACAAGATTGTTGTAGCGGGAGAAGCCCTCCGGGTCAATGGGAAGGGAAAAGCTCTCTTCCCCGGTCTCCACCAGCAGGGTGGCGGGAAGGGCGTTTTCGGTGCCCCAGGCGGCTTGATAGCTGCCGAAAAAGCTGTAATAATTTTCCCACAGCACAGAGCTTTCCCGCAAGGACCAAGTGCTGGGCTCAGCGCCCTCCTCTGTCAGTGTGAGAGACAGGGTCAAATTCTCCGGCGGATTCAGCACCAGCACCGTCAGGCCGGGCGGTTCCGCCGAGTTGGCCGAGGCGGAAACGGGCAAAAGCAAACAGAACACAAGTGCCGCGGCAAGCGCCAGGACTTTCTTTTTCATGGGAATCTCCCCTTTCCTAATGGGCTGAAAAAGGTTTGCGTTTTTCCTAAAAATAGTATACCATAGAAAACAGGATTTGTCCCGTGACAGTGTTGTAACTCAAAATGACAATCTTGCAATCAATGGAGAGGAGTGTACGATGAAACTGGAAAAATTGACCCCCGCCTTTAAGGATTACCTGTGGGGCGGCACCAAGCTGCGAGAGGTGTACGGCAAACCCTGTGACTTTGACAAGGTGGCCGAAAGCTGGGAGCTGTCCACCCACCCGGCGGGAGAGAGCCGCGTGGACGGCGGGGAGTATAACGGCCTGACCCTGAGCCAATATTTTCAACAGGTTCCCCAGGCGCTGGGGAAAAACGCCGCTGCCTTTGAAAGCTTTCCGGTCCTGATCAAGCTGATCGACGCCAAGGACCCTCTGTCCATCCAGGTGCATCCCAGCGACGAGTACGCCCTGCGGGTGGAGGGAGAGTACGGCAAAACCGAGATGTGGGTGATTGTGGACTGCGAGCCGGGAGCCTTTCTCTATTTTGGCGTCAACCGCCCGGTGAGCAAGGAGGAATTCCGCCAGCGCATTGAGGACAACACCGTGCTGGAGGTCTTGAACAAGGTGGAGGTTCACCCAGGGGACGTGTTCTTCATCCAGGCGGGGACCATCCATGCCATTGGAGCGGGGATTCTCATCTGCGAGATCCAGCAGAATTCCAACTGCACCTACCGGGTGTACGACTACGACCGCCGGGGCGCCGACGGAAGGCCCCGGGAGCTGCACATTGAAAAGGCACTGGATGTATGCCGCCTGGAGCCTTCCGACACGGCCAGCCGGCTGGGAGAGGTGAAGGCCCTGGCTGGGGGAACCGTCCAGCAGCTGGGGGCGTGCAAGTATTTCTCCACCGAAAAGCTGATTGTGGAGGAGGCCCTGACCCTGGAGGTGGGGGAGGACAGCTTTGTGTCCCTGCTGGCGACGGAGGGCAGCGGCTGGGTGGAAGGCTCGGAAAACAAGCTGGCCTTTCGTGCCGGGGACAGCCTGCTGGTGCCTGCCGGCGCGGGGAGGGTCCGGGTGAAGGGCCGGGCTGTGCTGGTAAAAACCACCGTGCCGGCCCAGGATTAACAAACAGAGGGAGGAACCTGCTATGAAAATCATTCTGTTGGGCGAGCCGATGGGCCTGTTTATGGCCAACGAAACCGGCTCCCTCAGTGAAGTGAACACCTTTACCGCCTCCATTGCCGGGGCGGAGTACAACGTGGCGGTGGGCCTGGCCCGGCTGGGCCACACCCCGGCCTACTGCACCCGTCTGGGCTTTGACCCTCTGGGAGAGCGGATTTTAAACGGACTGCGGAAAAACGCCATTGCCACGGACCTGGTGATGCAGACAGAAAGCGCCCAAACCGGCTTTATGATGAAGGGCTTTACCCAGAAGGGAGACCCTGACATCGCCTACTACCGGAAGGGGTCCGCCGCCTCCCAGATCACCACCCACGACATCGACGGCCTGGATCTGTTCGGCTGCGAGCGGCTCCATGTGACGGGCATTTTCCCCGCAGTGTCTCCCAGCGCCCTGGCCGCCACCAAGCGGCTGATCAGCCGGGCCAAGGCCCTGGAGCTGCCCATCTCCTTTGACCCCAACCTGCGGCCCCAGCTGTGGGAAAGCGAGAAGAAAATGGCCGCCACCCTCAACGAGCTGGCCCAGGGCGTGGAAACGGTTCTCCCCGGTATGGGGGAGGGCCAGCTTCTCACCGGCCGGGACACCCCCCAGGGCGTGGCGGAGTTTTATCACGGCATGGGCGTGAAAAACGTGGTGGTCAAGCTGGGCAAGGACGGCGCCTATTTCTCCCAAAAGGACGGGGCCAGCGGCTATTCTCCCGCCTTTCCCGTCAGGGAAAAGGTGGACACCGTAGGCGCCGGGGATGGCTTCGCCGCCGGGGTCATCAGCGCTCTTGCTGAGGGGGAAACCTTGGAGGAGGCCGCCTTCCGGGGCAACGTGATGGGGGCCATTCAAATTACAAACCGCAGCGACAACGAGGGCCTGCCTACCCGGGAACAGCTGTCCCAGGTGATTTTGGCGGGCACCGCTTGAGAGGAGGGCTGTTATGGAATGGGCTGACATTCTCTGCCGGGTGGACCATACCCTTTTAAGGCCGGAGGCCCGCTGGAGGGACATCTGCCAGGTGGTGGACGAGGGAGCCAGGTACGGCTGCGCCAGCGTGTGCATTCCCCCAAGCTTTGTGAGCCGGGCCGCTCAGTACGCCGGAGGGCGGGTGAGAATCTGCACGGTGATCGGCTTTCCCAACGGGGCCAGCACCACGGCGGTGAAGTGCGCCGAAGCCCAGGACGCTGTGAACAACGGCGCCCAGGAAATTGACATGGTGGTGAACCTGGGCTGGGTAAAGGACGGCCTGTTCCACCAGGTGCTGGAGGAGATTCAGCGGGTGAAGCAGGCCTGCCAGGGCCGGGTGCTGAAGGTGATTATCGAGACCTGCCTGCTGACCCAGGAGGAGAAAATCCGGCTGTGCCAGGTGGTGGGCCAGTCCGGGGCGGACTATATCAAGACCTCCACCGGCTTTTCCACCGGCGGCGCCACACCCCAGGACGTGGCCCTGCTGCGGCAGCACAGCCCCTCTCAGGTGAAGGTGAAGGCGGCGGGAGGAATTTCCTCCAAGGAGGACGCGGAGACCTTCCTCTCCCTGGGGGCGGACCGGCTG
>CAJMOH010000038.1 GCA_905215055.1 uncultured bacterium | reverse complement strand
AACTCGTGTTACCGCCGTGAAAGGGCGGTGTCTTAACCGCTTGACCACCGGGCCATATGGTAGCGGTAACTGGACTTGAACCAGTGACACTTCGGGTATGAACCGAATGCTCTAGCCAACTGAGCTATACCGCCATAGTTGCGCTCCGCCCTCACGGGTGGAGCGCTATTAATTATAGCCGATCCTGTCCGGTTTGTCAAGGGGTTTCCCCCGGGTTGTCCCAACTTTTTTCCAGGGCTTTAGGAATGGAGGGAGTAGTTGGGAGCCTCCTTGGTGATCTGAATGTCATGGGGATGGCTTTCCTTCAGGCCCGCGCCGGTGATCTTCACAAACTGAGCCTTGTCGTGAAGCTCCTGAATGGTGGCGCAGCCGGTATAGCCCATGCCGGCCCGCAAGCCGCCCACCATCTGGAAGATGGTGTCCGCCAGAGGTCCCTTATAGGGAACCCGGCCCTCCACGCCTTCGGGGACAAACTTTTTCTGCTCTCCCTGGAAGTACCGGTCGCTGCTGCCCTTGCCCATAGCGCCCAGGCTGCCCATGCCCCGGTACACCTTGAACTGGCGTCCCTGGTACAGCTCGTACTCGCCGGGGGCCTCCTTGCAGCCGGCCACCATGCTGCCCAGCATGACCACATTGGCGCCAGCGGCCAGAGCCTTGACAATGTCGCCGCTGTACTTAATGCCGCCGTCAGCGATGACGGGGATGCCGTACTTGGCGGCTTCCTGAGCCGCGTCAAACACGGCGGTGATCTGAGGCACGCCGATGCCCGCCACCACGCGGGTGGTGCAGATGGAGCCGGGGCCGATGCCCACCTTTACGCAGTCGGCGCCGGCGTCGATCAGGGCCTTGGTGCCCTCGGCGGTGGCCACATTGCCCGCAATCAGCTGCAAGTCGGGATAGTGCTTCTTCACCCGGGCCACAGCCTCCAGGATACCGCTGTTGTGGCCGTGAGCGGAATCCAGCACCACCACGTCCACCTGGGCCTCCACCAGAGCGGCCACCCGGTCCAGCACGTCCTTGGTGGCGCCGATGGCCGCGCCGCACAGCAGGCGACCTCCCTTGTCCCGGGCGGAGTTGGGATACTGCACAGCCTTTTCAATGTCCTTAATGGTAATCAAGCCCTTCAGGCGCATATGCTCGTCCACAATGGGCAGCTTTTCAATGCGGTGGCGCCGCAGAATTTCCTGGGCGTCCTTGAGTGTGGTACCCACGGGGGCTGTCACCAGGTTGTCCTTGGTCATGACATTTTTGATGGGCTGGTCAAAGTCGCTGCCCTCCATAAAACGCATGTCCCGGTTGGTGATGATACCCACCAGCACGCCGTCCTCGCAGATGGGTACGCCGGAGATCTTAAACCGGCCCATAATCTCGTCGGCTTCCTTCACCAGATTGTCCGGGGCCAGGAAGAAGGGGTTGACAATCACGCCGTTTTCCGAGCGCTTTACCCGGTCCACCTGATCGGCCTGGCGCTCGATGGACATGTTCTTGTGAATGATGCCGATGCCCCCTTCCCGGGCAATGGCAATGGCCATGTCCGATTCGGTCACAGTGTCCATAGCGGCCGTCATAATGGGGGTGTTCAGGCGGATGGTCTTTGTCAGGTTGGTGGAAAAATCCACCTCGCCGGGCAGCACGTTGGACTCCGCCGGAATCAGCAGAACGTCGTCATAGGTGAGGCCTTCCTTCAGAAACTTCTCATTGTACTCCATCAAACCACACTCTCTTTCTCCGCAAGTTTTTCCGCATCCTATTGATTGATAATTATAACATTGCGCCCTCTGTTTTGCAAGGGATTTTCCCTTTTCAGCCCTTCGGCGGTTCTTTTCCACCCTTTTCCCCTTTTTTTATCCATTCCGTGGAGGAACGCCCCCTTTGGCCCCACTATTTTCTCTATGACCATTTTATAAAAAGCCATTGACTTCCCCCGCGTTTCGCTGTATTTTTAGGATGGCCGCAACCGGTGGCCCACTTTTCTTTTGTGAAGGAGACCCTCCCCATGCGAAGCATTCTTTCCCGTCTGGACTACGGCGCCAGGCAGGCCCTCATCTGCACAGGGGTCAACAGCATTTTCTGGTTTTCCTGGTCCTTTGGCTCTTACCAGACCATCTACCTGCAGGAGGTGGGCTTCACAGCCTCTCAGCTGGGGCTTCTCAACGCCCTGACCTCCATCCTCTCCATTGCCTCTGTTTCCTTCTGGGGCATGGTCAGCGACCGCATTGGCTCTCTGCGCAAGGTGCTCATCACGGTGCTGGCGGGGGGCGTGGGGCTGTTCGCCCTCATCCCCCTCATCCCCGCGGGGCTTCCCTATTCCACGGCACTGTTCTTCTACCTGGTGCCCCTGGTCTATTTCTTCCGGGGCTCCATGTCCACCTACGCGGAGAACCTGCTGGTGCGCAACTCCAACGAGCTGCGCTTGAATTACGGCCTGCTGCGCAGCGTGGGCTCTTTCCTCTTTATGATTGGCAGCTTTACCATCTCCTTCCTGCTGCCCACGGTGGGGGTGGCCTCCACCTTCTGGCTGACGGCCCTGCTCACCGTGCCCGCCATTGTGCTCACCTTCTTCGCGCGGGAGCCCGACGCCAGGCCGCCTAAAAAGGGCGAAAAGCAGAAGCTGAACCTGGGGGAGCTGTTTCAGAACAGGGCCTACGTCAGCTTTCTGGTCTTCGGCTTCCTGCTGTACACCGGCACCAACTGCGAGGGCACCTTCCTGCCCTACTTTATGGCGGACGCCAACATCCCCTCCGAGCGCTATGGTATCTTCCTGGGGGCCCGGGCCCTGCTGGAGATTCCCTTCCTGCTGCTGATGGTGCGTCTGCGCCGGAAGTTCCCCCTGCGCCTGCTGGTGATGGGCCCGCCCCTGCTCATGGGGCTGGAGTGCGTCCTTTTGGGGCTGTGGGTCCACTCCTTCCCCACCATGCTGGTGTCCTGCTGCTTCTTCGGCCTGGGCAACGGCCTGCTCATCGGGTCCTCCCTCAACTACGTTTACGAGCTGGCCCCCGCCCACCTCAAAGCCAGCGCCCAGGCCTTTTTCGCCGCGGTCTCCTCTGTGGCGGGTATCCTGGGCAACCTGACCGGCGGCGTGGTCTACGACGCCGTGGGCGCCCGTCCCTTTTACCTTCTGGTGGCCGCCGTCTTCGCCCTCAGCTTCGCGGTGTTCTTCTTGACACAGCGGAAGCGGACCACCTCCTCCCATTCCTAAAAAAGAGCTTTCCGCCCCGCCTTTTGGCGGGGCTTTTTTTCTGCCTTTGGCAGGTTGTTATAGGTTTGTATTCTGTATTATTTTTTCTTTCCTATTTTCCCCAGGATTTTGAAACGCTGTGGAAAACGAAGGGGCATATCCCAAAGCGTGAAAAAGGGAGGGCCCGCGGCCCTCCCTTCTGGAGATCTAGATGGAATTTACCGGATGGCGTCCTTGCCGCCCATGTAGGGCCGCAGAGGCTCGGGGATTCTCACGCTGCCGTCAGCCTGGAGGTTGTTCTCCAAAAAGGCGATGAGCATCCGGGGCGGAGCCGCCACGGTGTTGTTCAGGGTGTGGGGCAAATAGTTCTCCCCGTTTTCTCCCTTGACCCGGATTTTCAGCCGCCGGGCCTGGGCGTCTCCCAGGTTGGAGCAGGAACAAACCTCGAAGTATTTCTTCTGCCGGGGGGACCAGGCCTCGATGTCGCAGGACTTCACCTTCAGGTCCGCCAGGTCGCCGGAGCAGCACTCCAGCTGGCGCACGGGAATGTCCATACTGCGGAACAGCTCCACAGAGTAGCGCCACATCTGCTCGTACCACTTCATGGAGTCCTCGGGCTTGCAGACCACGATCATCTCCTGCTTTTCAAACTGGTGAATGCGGTAGACGCCCCGCTCCTCAATGCCGTGGGCGCCTTTTTCCTTGCGGAAGCAGGGGGAATAGCTGGTCAGGGTCTGGGGCAGGGAGCTTTCCGGCAGAATGGTGTCGATAAACTTGCCGATCATGGAGTGCTCGCTGGTGCCGATCAGGTACAGGTCCTCCCCCTCAATCTTGTACATCATGGCGTCCATGTCCGTCTGGGACATAACGCCCTCCACCACGTTGCCGTGAATCATGAAGGGGGGGATGCAGTAGGTAAAGCCCTTATCAATCATAAAGTCCCGGGCATAGCTGAGCACCGCGGACTGGAGCCGGGCAATGTCCCCCAGCAAATAATAGAAGCCGTTGCCGCTGGTTTTTCGGGCGCTGTCCAGGTCAATGCCCCCAAAGCGCTCCATAATCTCCGTATGATAGGGAATCTCAAACTCCGGCACCACCGGCTCCCCAAAGCGCTGCACCTCCACGTTTTCGCTGTCGTCTCTGCCGATGGGCACAGAGGGGTCGATGATGTTGGGGATCAGCAGCATGCGCTTGTGGATTTCAGCGGTCATTTCCGCCTCTCTGCGTTCCATCTCCTCCAGCTCTCCGGCGATGGCCTGGACCTGCTTTTTCACCTCCATGGCCTCGTCCTTCTTGCCTTGGGACATCAGCTTGCCGATCTCCTTGCTGATGGTGTTGCGCTGCTGGCGCAGCTGGTCGCCCCGGCCCTTGGAGGCCCGGAACTGCTCGTCCAGCTCCAACACCTCATCCACCAGGGACAGCTTTTCGTCCTGGAATTTCTTTTTGATGTTCTCCTTCACCAGCTCCGGATTGGAGCGGATCAGCTTAATATCTAGCATGCTTGTTCCTCCTTTTTATTCTTTCTTGAAAGAAAG
This sequence comes from uncultured bacterium, assembly GCA_905215055.1. Classification (GTDB taxonomy): domain Bacteria; phylum Bacillota; class Clostridia; order Oscillospirales; family Acutalibacteraceae; genus Acutalibacter. The sequence continues at coordinate 22,408 of CAJMOH010000038.1, read as the reverse complement.
AACCAAAGAACTTTTACTTCTTATTCTTTCTTGAAAGAAAGAATCAAAGAACTTTTACTTCGCACCTTTTCCTCGGTGATGGGCGTTGACCCGCCGCCCGACTTATAGCTCGGCTTACCACCGCAGCTTTACCCATCGCGGATGCAGATCTGCCGCCCTGCGCCCAGCCAAGGGAGCCGCAGCGGGCGGTATTGGTTCGCGGCCCGGCTTGACGCTCAGCTTGCGGGAATATGCCGTTGACTCGTTTGCGGGGCTTTCTGCTTTGCAGTTTTCAACGCAGGTTCAGATCGTGGAGCAGGTTTTGCAGGTCCTCTTCCCCGTAAAACTCAATTTGCAGGGTTCCCCGCTTTTTGGTACCCGCCACCTTTACCTTTCGGTTCAGGTATTCTCCCACCGCCAGCTGGGCCTCCTCAAAGTATTGGTTCTTCTTGGAAGCCTTCGGCGGAGCCGTCTCCTTTTCCTGATTCAGCCGCTTGGCCAGAGCCTCCAGCTCTCGGACGGACGCTCCCTCTCTGGCCTTTTTCGCCCCCAGGCGCATGTCCTCCTCTCTCTTAAAGCTGAGAAGGGTTCTGGCATGGCCCGCAGTAATCTCTCCATTTTCCAGCATCTGCTGGATGTCCTCCGGCAGATTCAGCAGCCGCAGGGCGTTGGTGATGGCAGGCCGGCTTTTGCCCACTGCCTGGGAAACCTCCTCCTGAGTGAAGTCCTGGGTCTCTATCAGCGTCCGATAGCCCCGGGCCTCTTCCAAGGGCGTCAGGTCCTCCCGCTGGAGATTCTCAATCAGGGCAAAGAGCATTTCCTCGGCGTCGCTCATCTCTCGAATCACCGCCGGCACCTCTGTCAGCCCCGCCATGCGGGCCGCTCTCCACCGGCGCTCGCCGGCCACAATGCGGTAGCCCCCCGTAATCATGGGGCGCAAAAGCAGCGGCTGCAGCACCCCGTGCTGAGAGATGGAATCCGCCAGCTCGGACAACGCCGCGTTGTCAAATTCCTTTCGGGGCTGGTCCCTGTTTGGCTCGATGTCCCCGATTTTCACATTCACCGCTCCTTCTGTGGTTTCGGCGGTGTTTTCCGCGAAGATAGCGTCCAGGCCCTTGCCCAGTCCGCGTTTTTTCATGGGCTTTCCCCCCTTACCGGTTATTTTTCAGCAGCTCCTCCGCCAGCTCCTGATAGGCCTTGCTTCCCCGTGAGGCCCGGTCGTAATACAGCACGGGCTGTCCAAAGCCCGGCGCTTCGGACAGGCGCACCGTCCGAGGAATCACGGTTTTGAACACCTTGCGGGGAAAGTATTTTTTCACTTCCTCTACCACCTGCTGGGTCAGGTTCAGCCGGCCGTCATACATGGTCAGCAACACGCCTTCTATATCCAGCAGGCTGTTGTACTGGCGCTTTACCCGGCGGACCGTGTTCATCAGCTGGGAAAGCCCCTCCAAAGCGTAATACTCGCACTGGATGGGAATTAAAATGGTGTCTGCGGCGGTGAGAGCGTTGGTGGTAATCAATCCCAGGGAAGGGGGACAGTCGATAAGGATATAATCGTACTCGCCTCGAATGGGGGCCAGGGCGTTCTTCAGCATGGACTCCCGGTTTTCCAAAGAGGCCAGCTCAATTTCCGCCGCGGCCAAATCGATGTGCGAGGGCAGCAGGGTCAGGCTTTTAAACTCTGTTTTCACCAGAGCCTCCTTGGCCTTGGCCCCGCCAATCATCACCTCATAGGCGCTGACCCGGCAATTTCGCCTGTCCACGCCCACGCCGGAGGTGGTGTTCCCCTGGGGATCCGTATCAGCCAGCAGAACGGCCTTGCCCAAATCTCCCAGAGCCGCGGCCAGGTTTACCGCCGTGGTGGTTTTTCCCACACCGCCCTTCTGGTTTGCGATGGCAATGATTTTCCCCATAAGCTCACCCTTCCCGTTTCTTGCTGTTTTCGTTTTGCGGGGAGACGCTCCCCGCGAGGCTGGAAAAGTCGAAACACGCTTCTTTGTTTCTCGCTTTCCCTTTGGTATTGTACCACACTGGCGGTGGGCAAGCCGCGCACGCCGCTCTCAGGCGGCGCCCCTGGTTCGGATTGAAGCAACGCGCCGCCCGCGTTTTCCGCTTTTCGTATTATACCACAAGGCTTTGGGAAAGGGAAGTCTCGCCGGGGAAAAGCCGGAAAAGTTTTTGGCAGCCTTGTCTTTTTCTGTGGGCCGGACGGGAAATGTTTCACATGAAACATGGAAAAGGCAGCGAAGCTGTCGCCTCGCCGCCTCTCCTGTGGGAAATGAATAAGGGAATGGGTTAAACTTGTACTCTGTGTTGTTTGGGAATCCGCACCGTACACTCAATGTAGTCCTCGGTCTCCTTTTTCTGGCTTTCCGCCTGGATTCCCGCGGTTTTCATGGCGTCCACCGCATGGTCAATGGTGTTGATAAACAGCCGGATGTCCTTGGCGATAAACCGACGCTTCGGCTTGGGGCCTGGACACTTCGGCTGAATCACCGCCTCAATCAGCTCTTCTGTTTGAGAGACGTTTAAGTGCCGCTCTCCCACCTGACGGAGAACCCTCTGCCGGGCAGTCATATCGTCAATCCGCAGCAGCGCTCTGGCGTGGCGCTCTGTCAGCTGATACTCCAAAATCTCGTTTTGCTCCTCCGGAGAAAGCTTTAGCAGCCGCAGCTTGTTGGCCAGGTAAGACTGGCTGATGCCCAGCCGTTTGGCCGCCTCCTCCTGGGTGATGTGCCACTCCCGCAGCAGGTTCACCAGGGCGTTGGCCTGCTCGAACATGTGCAGGTCCTTTCGCTGAAGGTTTTCCAGCAGGGCGAATACGGCGCTGTCCTCCGGAGGACAGTCAGTCACCAGGGCGGGGATCTCCTTCAGCCCGGCCAGCTTGCAGGCCCGCAGCCTGCGCTCCCCGGCGATGAGATAATAGGCTCCCTTTTCCCGGCGAACTGTCACCGGCTGAAGCAGGCCGTTTTCCCGAATGCTCTGAGCCAGGGATTCCAGCTCCTCCTGATGAAAGACCTTCCTCGGCTGGGCGGGATTGGGCAGAACGCGGCTTACCGGCAGCTTGACCAATTTCAGCTTGTCCTTAAAAACCATGCGCCGCGCCTCCCTTTCGTGCCTTATTGTAGCACGGGGAAGGCGCGGCGTTTGTTGCATTCTGTCGCCTGACGAATTCTTTTACAGATATTTTTTAAAGCCCTTTACCTCCTCAAAACCTAGGGCATGGTAGAACTTGTGGGCGCCGGTGCGGTTCAGGCCGGAGGCCAAAATCTCGTAATGGCAGTCCCACTCCTCCTTGGCCCAGCGCTCGATGGCCTCAAACATTTTCCGGCCCACGCCCTTGCCCTGATAACTCTCCAGAACCGCCACGTTCTCCACCAGCAAAATGGGCCGGCATGTATCGCAAATATCCTCAAACACCACCCCAAACAGGCTGCCGCAAATGGTTCCCGTCTCCTGGTCCTGGGCCACCAGCAAATACTTCTGGGGGTCGGCGTCGATCTTCTTCAGCAGCTTCTTTACGGTCTCCCGGTCCCCGGCGGCGTCGCTGATCACCAGCATCACCTGGTCCAGACCGTCCAGGTCCTGCTCCTGGGCCTTTCGCAGAATCAAATTCATCGCTTCTCTCTCCTTTGTCTTTTCGGTTTGTCATTTACAGGGGATGCTTTAAAATGGTCCCTCCATGGCGGGGATAGCCCTTAGGCGTGAACCGCAGCTTTTGGCAGATCACCAGGCTTCGCTCCTCGCCGCCGGGCAGCGCCAGGGACAACAGCTGGGGATCGCCGCTGCCCAGAATCTCCAGGGCGTTGGCGGCTTCCTTCAGCTCCTCCGCCGCGCCGGGACCCTTCATGGCGATAAAATATCCCTTCATTTTGATCAGAGGCAGGCAGTACTCCGCCAGCACCGGCAAAGACGCCACCGCCCGGGCAGTGGCCAGGTCATAGCGCTCCCGCATGGTCTTGTCCAGGCCGGCCTCCTCCGCCCGCTTGTGAACCCGCCGGGCGCTGAGCTTCAGGGCGGTACATACCTCTCCCAAAAAGTTCAGGCGCTTCTGGGTGCCGTCCAGCAGGGTCAGGTCGATGTCCGGCCGCATGATCTTCAGGGGGATACCCGGAAAGCCAGCGCCGGTTCCCACGTCGATGACCTTGGCCCCCTGCTTCAGCTTGTCCCAGGTGAGCAGGGTCAGGCTGTCTAAAAAGTGCTTCTCCACCACCTCATCGGGGTCGGTAATGGCGGTCAAGTTCATTTTCTCATTCCACTCCAACAGCAGCTCCATATAAGTTTGAAACTGCTCCGCCTGGGCCGGGGCGATCTTCCACCCCATTGTCTTTGCCTTTTCTATCAGTGTCTGCCGGATGTCCGTCATAGCGCTCCTCCTTCCCGGTCCTTCGAGGCCAGCCAGATCAGCAGCACGGAAATATCCGCCGGGCTTACCCCGGAGATTCTTCCCGCCTGGCCGATGTTCTCCGGCCGGACCTTGTTCAGCTTTTCCCCGGCCTCCAGCCGCAGACCCTTGATCTGGGAATAATCCACGTCCCGGGGGAGCTTTTTCTTCTCCAGCCGCCGGGCCTCCTCAATGTCCGCCAGCTGACGCTTGATGTACCCCTCGTACTTCAGCTCGATTTCCACAGCCTCAAAAACAGCTGTGGAATACGGGGGCCGGTCCCCATCCACCGGGGTCAGATCCTCATAGGTGATCTGGGGCCGTTTCAGCAGATCTGCCAGCTTGGCCCCGGTGGACAGGAAAGATGTTCCACGTGAAACAAGAATCTGGTTTAGCGTTTCCGAAGGGGGCAGGGTGGTGGACTTCACTCGTTTCAGCTCCGCCTGCTTCTGGGCCTGCTTTGCCTGAAACTTCTCCCACCGCCGGTCGGAGATCAGCCCCAGCTGCCGGCCCAGAGGCGTCAGCCGCTCATCGGCGTTGTCCTGGCGCAGCACCAGCCGGTACTCCGAGCGGGAGGTCATCATTCGATAAGGGTCGCTGGCGCCCTTGGTAATCAGGTCGTCGATCAGCGTGCCAATGTAGGAGCTGGCCCGGTCCAGCACAAAGGGTTCCTTCCCCTGAACCTTCAGCGCCGCGTTGACCCCGGCCACAAAGCCCTGGGCCGCGGCCTCCTCATATCCGGAGCTGCCGTTGAACTGCCCCGCCCCGTACAGCCCCGGCCAGTCCCGAAATTCCAGAGTGGCGGAAAGCTGCAAAGGGTCGCAGCAGTCGTATTCAATGGCGTAGGCAGTCCGCATGATCTGGGCGCGCTCCAAGCCGGGAATGGTGTGGTAAAAGGCTACCTGCACGTCCTCGGGAAGAGAGCTGCTCATGCCCTGAAGGTACATCTCCTCGGTGTCCAGGCCGCAAGGCTCGATGAACAGCTGGTGCCGGGGCTTGTCCGGGAAGCGCACCACCTTGTCCTCAATGCTGGGGCAGTACCGGGGTCCAACGCCTTCAATCTGCCCGCCGTACAGGGGAGAGCGGTGGATGTTCTCCAAGATCACCCGCTTGGTATCGTCATTGGTCCAACTGACGTGGCACACCGCCTTGTTCTCCAAAGGCTCCTCCGTGTCGTAGGAGAAGGGCACCACAGGCTCGTCGCCGTGCTGAACTTCCAGGCCGGAAAAGTCAATGGAGGATTTCAGCACCCGGGCGGGAGTGCCTGTCTTGAACCGGCGCAGGGAAATGCCCAGCTTCTTTAGAGAGTCCGGCAGAAACGCCGCCGGGAACATGCCGTCAGGGCCGCTCTCGTAGAAGACGTCCCCCACGAACACCTTGCCCCCCAGGAAAGTCCCCGTGGCGATGATGACCGCCTTGGCCCGGTACACCGCCTCCAACCGGGAGGTGAGCAGCCAGCCGCCGTCCACCTGCTCCAGCTTGACAATCTCGCCCTGACGCAGCAGCAGATTGGGGCAGGTTTCCAGCTTGTGCTTCATCAGGCGGGAATAGTGGTTCCGGTCGATCTGCGCCCGCAGAGAGTGAACCGCCGGGCCCTTGCCCAAATTGAGCATCCGGCTTTGGATGGTGCAGGCGTCCGCCGCCCGGCCCATCTCCCCGCCCAAAGCATCAATCTCCCGAACCAAATGGCCCTTGGCCGTTCCCCCAATGCTGGGGTTGCAGGGGCAGTTGCCCACAGCGTCCAGGTTAATGGTAAATACAATGGTGGAGCAGCCCAGCCGCGCGGAGGCGAGAGCTGCCTCTATGCCCGCATGTCCCGCGCCGATGACAGCCACATCATAGGAACCAGCGTCGTAAGTCATAGAAACCTCCAAAAGGAAAAAATCAAAGGGGAAGCAAACATAAAGTTTTTGTTCAAACTTTTTTCAAAAAGTTTGCGGGGGATTGGGGGCAGGGCCCCCAAGGTCTTAAAGCACCGCAACGCGGTGCAGAGAGAAAACCAGAGGTGCGGCCGCACGCGCCGTTAGGCGATAGGCCAAGCCCCGGAAGGCCTCCTTCAAGTCCTAAATGACCCACAAGCAATTTAGAAAAAGTGAAACGCAAGCCTCTAGCCTCAGAGGGCAATTTGTGGGAACCAGCCAGGCCGGCGGCCTATCCGCTTTGCGGCGTGCGGCCATCGGCCCTAACTTTTTTGGTGAACGGCTGCGCCGTTTTTTAAGGCCGCGCCTTTTTTGAAAAAAAGGCGCCCCAAAAAACTTTTACTCGCCTCCGGCGCTGCTCGTTACTTGCCCACACAGAACTCCTCAAACACCCGGTCCACAATCTCCTCGCTGACATGCTCCCCTGTCAAGGCGGAAAGAGCGGTTAAGGCGTCCTCCACGCAGACCGTCACCGCATCCAGGGTCAAGCCTCCCAACAGCGCCCGCTCCCCTTCCCGCAGGCTGTCCAAGGCCGTCTGGGCGTCTGCTCGCTGCCGCTGGGTAAACAACACGCCCTCCTGGGGATGAAACTCTTTAGTGTCCAAAATTTCGGACAGTGATTGCTCCAGATCCTCCAGGCCCTCGCCCGTGGCGGCGGAGAGAAACACGGTCTTTTCAAACCGGGCTTGAATCACCTCCACGGCAATTTGAGAGGGCAGATCGGTCTTGTTCACAATGGCAATGGAGGGTACCCCTTCCAGGGCGTCCATCAGCTCCCGGTCCTCCTTTTCCAAGGCCTGGGAGGAATCGAACACCGCCAGCACCAGCTGGGCCGTTTCCAGACGCTGCCGGGCGGCCCGTACGCCAATGCTCTCCACTGGGTCGTCGGTGTCCCGCAGACCTGCCGTATCCGCCAGCCGGAGAGGCACTCCCGCCAGCATCACCGTCTCCTCCACCACGTCCCGGGTGGTGCCCGCGTACTGGGTGACAATGGACCGCTGGCACCCAGAGAGCAGATTCATCAGGGTGGACTTTCCCGCGTTGGGGCGCCCGGCAATCACCGTGACAAGGCCCTCCCGGTACATCCGGCCCCGTTCAAAGCCCTCCAGCAGCTGGGAAAGAGCCGCCTCTCCCCTGCGGATCCCCTCCAAAAGCTGGCTCTCCTCCACCTCCGGTACGTCCTCCTCCGGGAAATCCGCCCAGGCAGCCAGGTGCGCCGCCTGCTCCATCAGCTCTCCCTTAATGCCCGCGATCCGCTGGGACAGCACCCCGGAGCTGCCCGCCAAAGCGGCTTTTCGGGCCTGTTCCCCGCTGGCGGAGATCAAACCCATCACCGCCTCGGCCTGGGCCAAGTCCATCTTGCCGTTCAAAAAGGCCCGGCGGGTAAATTCCCCCGGCCCGGCAGGGGAGGCCCCCGCGTCCAGCACCAGCTGCAAAAGCCGCTTTGTCACATACAGCCCCCCGTGACAGGAAAGCTCCACCACGTCCTCCCCGGTGTAGCTTTTGGGAGAGCGGTACACCAGGGCCACCACGTCGTCCAGCCGTTCCCCGTCAGGGGTGAAAGCCCCGCCCAGCTGGCCCGTGTACCCTCTCATCTCAGACAGCTTTTTCCCGCTGACGCCCCGGAACACCTGGTCCGCCACGGCAAGGGCCTCTTCGCCGGAAATCCGCACAATGCCAATGCCCCCCGGCGCCGGGGCGGTGGAGACGGCCGCAATGGTCTTTTCCATAAACGCCTTCCTCTTTTCCACAGAGATTGAAAAAATGGTGAAAAAAGGGGGCCGCCTGCTGGCCGCCCCACACGTTTTTATTTCTTTTCGATCCGCCCGTAAATGGGGGTGTTGGGATCGTCGGTCTTGGGTCCCTCCGCCCGGGGCGCGGGATTGGGCCGGGAACGGTCGCCGCGGGGACGGCGGTTTCTGTCGTTATAGCCGCCCTTGCCGCCTCTGTTCCGGTCGTTTCTGCCCCGGTTCCCGCCGCGGCCCCGGTCGCTGCGCCGGGGCTGAGGGCGCTCTCCGCCCTCGGGGCCAATCACCACATGCCGGCCCTGGTCCACGCCCTCGCTCCAGGACTTGGCCCCGGCTACGGTCTGCACCGCCGTGTGAATAATCCGCCGCTCATAGGGATTCATAGGCTCCAGGGAGGAATTCCGCCCTGTCTTAACCGCCCGGGCAGCCATTTTCTTGCCCAGGGCCTCCAGGGTTTCCTTCCGCTTTTCCCGATAGTTGCCCACATCCAAGGTGATGCGGTAATAGGTGCCGTCCACATGGTTGGCCACCAAAGAGGCCAGATACTGCAAGGCGTCCAGGGTCTCTCCCCGGTGACCGATGATAAAGCCGATGTCGTCGCCGGAAAGAGTGAGAGCCGCGCCGGCCTCCTCACGCTGAATCTCCACAGAGGCCTGGGACAAGCCCATTTCCCCCAGAACATTTTTCAGATAGGCGGCGGCCTCCTCCGCGGGGTCCCGCTCCTCCACAGGATCCGGCTCTTCAATGTAAGCCCGCACCCGCGCGGGGCTTCCGCCGAACAAACCGAAGGTCTTTTTGGTGGGCATTTCCAAAATCTCAAATTCCGCATCCGTGGTTTCCACGCCCAGCTCCCGGCAGGCGTTGGCAAAGGCCTGCTCCACGGTGTCGCCCTTGGCAATAGCTTCTCTAATCATGTGCTACCCTTCCTTTCGGCTCACTTTTTCGCGCCCATATAGTCACTGGAACTTCCAGAGCTGCCCGATCCGCCCTTTTTCTTTTTTCCGCCCTGCTTCTGCTTTTGGAGCTTCTCCTGCTTTTTCTGCTGGGGAGCGGCCGCCAAGCGCTGGGCAATCTCCTGCTGGTCTCTGGCGGACAGGGGCTGCGCCCTGCCCTCCGCCAGCTCCAGGGTGACAGCCCGCTGGGCCTCCACCATGGCGGTCATATGGTTGACACTGAAGAATTTATTGACGATCACATACTGCAAGGTGCTGGTCAGAGAGGACACCACCCAGTAAACGCCCACAGCCGCCGGCATAATCCAGGCCCAGTACACGCTGATGAGGGGAAAGACATACATCATCACCTTCATGCAGCCGGGCTGCTTTTGGCCGCTGGTCTTTTTCTGAATGTGGGACATGTACAGCTGAGACCCAAAATAAGACACAAAGGACAGCACCGGAATCAGCCACAGCATGGTGGCGAAGGCGGAACCCTGGGGAGTGGCCAGCAGGTCCCAGCCCAAAAAGTGGAATCCCTGGGTAAAGGACTCAATCTTGTCCAGGTCGCCCTGGGTAAACATGGTCAGATGGTCCTTCAGGGCGTCAAAGTTGCGGATGATGTCCATCTCGGCGTAGATGCCGCCGGAAGCGGCGCTGGACACCATGCCGGGAATGCGCTGAATGAAATCGGTGGCCTCCGCAATGCGCCCTTCCGCAATGTGCAAGGTGTTGGACAGGGGCATAATCACCGAGTAGTAAATGCCCAGCATAATGGGCAGAGGGATCAACGTGGTCAAGCAGCCGGAGCTGGGGTTGACGCCCTCCTTCTCATAGAGCTTCATCAGCTCCTCGTTGTACTTCTGCTTGTTGTTGCCGTACTTTGCCTGCAGCTCCTTCTGCTTTGCCGAAAGCTTTGTCTGAGAAGCCATGCTCCGCTGCTGCTTGATGGAGAAGGGAAACAGCACGGCCTTGATGATAATGGTGAAGAAAATGATGGCCACACCGTAGTTGTGGAAGATGTTGTACAAGAACCACAGCAGATAGCCCAGGATGCTTCCAAAGAAATTAAAAATCGCCATCATAACGAATGTTACGCTCCTCTTTTACGTTTCTTCTTTTCCTTCTTTTCGGGTACCGGGTCGTAACCGCCCCGGCTCCAGGGGTTGCAGCGCAGAATGCGCCACAGGGTCAGCGCCCCCCCTTTGATTGCCCCAAACCGCTCGATGGCCTCCAGACCGTACTGGGAGCAGGTGGGGATATACTTGCACATGGCAGGCTTTCGCGGGGAAATGGCGCTGCGGTAAAACCGGATCAGCCATAAAAGCACCTGCTTCATGGCATGTCCTCCCGCAGCAGGCCCGCCGCCTTCAGCTGCCTCTGCAAATGACGGCCCACGTCGGTGCTTTTGACAAAGGGGGTTTTGCCCCGAGCCACCAGGACCAGGTCAAAGCCGGGCCGCACCCAGGGCGCCAAAAGGCGGAACGCCTCCCGAATCACCCGGCGGGAGCGGTTGCGCTGCACCGCGTTGCCGATTTTTTTCGAGGTGGTAATGCCCACCCGGACATTTTTCGTCCTGTTTTTCAGAACATACACCACCACCAGAGGCGTCACATAGCTTTTCCCCCTGGCGTAAATGCGCCGGAAGTCGTTGTTCCGGCAGATTGTCACAAGCTTTTCCATTTCCAAAAGAAAGCAGCACCGCCTTCCCCCCTTGGCACAAAGGGGCGCAAAACAAGAAAGGCCACCGCGAAGGTGACCTTTGAAGCGTCATCAGTAAGTCAGACGCGCTCTGCCTTTTGCCCTGCGGCGTGCAAGTACCTTGCGACCGTTTCTGTCAGACATTCTCTTCCGGAACCCATGCTCCTTCTTCCTGTGGAGCTTCTTGGGCTGATACGTTCTCAGCATCATACACCCTCCTTTCGAGGTTCTTTCCCTTGCGAGAAAACATTATACCTTACATCCGCCGCCTGTGTCAACACTATTTTTGCGGGGAATCCCGGGCCAAAGAAAGATTTTTTCCGCCAAAATTTTCAAAAGTTGCCCTCTGGAGGACAACAAACAGCAGATTTTCAGGGGGAAGTGAAAGGGACCACAAAGTGTTGTGCTTTTTTCAAGGCGCGGCCAACCAAAAACAAAGGGGGAAAAAAATTTGAAAAAGAACGGGAACTATGATATACTTTCTCTTGAGTATCGGCCTTTTGCGGAAGGCCGGGACCGTGGGGAATGTAGCCCGCAAAAGATTGCGTTTACTTGGAGGGGAATCAATTTGGATTCATTCGATCAGGCTTGGGAGCTCATCTGCCAATACTGCAAATCAAATATCACGGAGGTGGCTTACAACACCTGGTTCAGCCGCTTAAAGCCGGTTTCCCTGGATTTCTCCAAGGGAACCGCCATTGTGGAAGCGCCCAACGAGTTTCACAAGCAGACTCTGCTGCGGTGTTACAGCGACCTGTTGAAAGAGGCCTTTGACAACGTGTTCGGCGGAGGAATCACCTTCCAGATCTGCGTTCACGAGGAGCTGAAGCGCCAGCAGAAGTCGGAGGAGGCCGACCCCTTTGAGCAGGGGGATTACGAGCTGACCTTCGACACCTTTGTGGTGGGGCCGTCCAACCGGTTTGCCCACGCCGCCTGTCAGGCGGTGGCGGCAAAGCCCGCGCTGCTGTACAACCCCTTGTTCATCTACGGCAGTTCCGGGCTGGGAAAAACCCACCTGCTCAACGCCGTGGCCAAGGAGTTTAAAAAGAATTTCCCGGACCGGACGGTAATTTACGCCAAAAGCGAGGACTTCACCAACGAGATCATCACCGCCATTGCCCAGGGTACCACCCCGGCCTTTCGGGAAAAGTACCGGAAAGCCGACCTGTTCCTGATGGATGACATTCAGTTTATCGCGGGCAAGGCCTCCACCGAGGAGGAGTTCTTCCATACCTTTAATACGCTTTACGACGCCAAAAAGCAGATTGTGCTCACCGCCGACCGGCCGCCCAAGGATATTTCCATTCTCAGCGACCGCTTGAAAACCCGCTTTGAGTGGGGCCTGCTGGCGGACGTGCAGCCCCCGGAATTTGAGACCCGGGTGGCCATTATCGCCCGAAAGGCGGAGAGTCTGAACCTGGAAATCCCGGAGACGGTGTGCGAGTACATCGCCAACAAATTAAAGAGCAACATCCGCCAGCTGGAGGGTACTGTGAAAAAACTGCGGGCCTACCATTTGCTGGAGGGAAAGCCCATCAACATCGCCACGGCTCAGGCGGCTATCAGCGACATCATCAACAACTCCCAGCCCACCCCCGTCACCGTGGACAAGATCATTGAGGAGGTGGCCCGCACCTATGGGGGCATCACCCCGGAGGACATCCGCTCTCAAAAGCGCAACGCCAACATCTCCAAGGCCCGGCAGGTGTCCATGTACATTGTGCGGGAAATCACCCAGATGTCCATGGTGGAAATCGGCGAGACCTTTGGCGGCCGGGACCACTCCACTGTGGTGTACGCCGTGCGCCAGGTGGAAAAGGATCTGAAAAAGGACCCCCACACCAAGGCCATGGTAGACGACATCATCAAGAATATTCGGGACCGGTAAAGCCCCGGAAGAACGGGGGCGCGAAAAAGAAAAGAGGCAGGTTTCTTACAGCCTCTCTCTTTTTTTACCCGAAAAGTTTTCCACACTTTCCTCCACATTCCCTCCACAGCATTTCACAGCCTGTGGAATATGGGAAAGAAGTCTTTCTCTCTCCACCGGCTCTCCACAGCGGCTTGAGAAAAACTTTTTCCATCCAAACCCAGGCGCCCAGCGGGACCGGAAAACTTTTCCACAAATTCACAGCCCCTATTACTACTTCGAAATCTAAGATTTTATAAACAGGATAAAAGAGAGCTTGGCGGAGACCCTTCTTCCCTCCCCGCCGGCTGGAAAGGAGATCCTATGAAATTTACAGTGAACAAAAGCGACATCACCGAGGCGGTGGGCAACATTCAGCGGGCCGTCTCCACAAAAACCTCCATCCCCGCCCTGGAGGGCATCCTTCTGGGAGCGGATGAAAACGGACTGGAGCTGTGCGCCTACGATCTGGAGCTGGGCATCACTACCGTGATCCCCGCCTTTGTAACGGAACCCGGCAAGGCGGTACTCAGCGCCAAGCTGTTTTCCGACATTGTCCGGCGCACTCCCGCGGAGACCATCACCGTCACTGTGGACGAGAAAAATATGGCCACCCTGGAAAGCGGTTACAGCCGGTTTTCCATCATCGGCATTCCCGCCGAGGAATTCCCCGAGCTGCCCAAACTGTCTGACTCCACCCAGTTTTCCCTGGCTGGCAGCCTGCTGAAAAGCATGATCCGTCAAACGCTGTTCGCCATCGCCGAAAGCGACGCCAAGCCCATCCATCAGGGCAGCCTGTTCAACATGGAAAAGGGCGTGCTGGATGTGGTCAGCGTGGACGGTTACCGGCTGGCCAAGCGCAGCGAGCCCATCCAGTTTGAGGAGGACCTGTCCTTCGTGGTGCCTGGCAAAACCCTCAGCGAAATCCTCAAGCTGATTAAGGACAGCGACGACCCGGTGGAAATCTCCGCGGGACGGCGGCACATTCTCTTTAAGATTGACAACTATACCGTAATTTCCAGTCTGCTGGAAGGGGAATTCCTCAACTACAAGGCGGCTATTCCCCCGGACAGCCAGACAGAGGTGGTTTTGAAAACCCGGGAGGCTATCGACAGCGTGGAGCGTGTGTCCCTGCTGATTACCGACCGGCTGAAAAGCCCTGTCCGCTGCCTGTTTTCCGACAACGAGCTGAAGCTGAACTGCACCACCTCCATGGGCCGGGCCAGCGACCAGCTGGATGTGGAAATGACCGGCCAGAGCGTGGAGATCGGCTTTAACAACCGCTATCTCCTGGAGGCCCTTCGCAACACCGAGTGCGACGAGGTGAAGGTCCAGCTGGGCGGACCCCTAAGCCCCATGAAGGTGGTACCCAAAGACGGGGACAGCTTCCTGTTCCTGGTGCTGCCGGTGCGCCTGAAGAGCGAGTGAGGAGCGAGCCTATGGAACCCATTTCCATCACAACGGAATACATCCGGCTGGACTCCCTTTTAAAGCTTACCGGGGCGGTGGACACCGGCGGCCAGGCCAAGGTGCTTATCCAGGAGGGGCGGGTCCAGGTCAACGGGGAGACCTGCTCCATGCGGGGGAAAAAGCTTTTTCCCGGGGACACCGTGTCCCTGCTGGGCAGAAGCTATCAAGTGGCGAAGGGCTGATGCTTCATGTTTGTAACGCGCCTTGCCTGTGAGAGCTTTCGCAACCTGGAGGACGGAGAGCTGTTCCCCTGCCAGGGAGTCAATGTGATTTACGGCGGCAATGCCCAGGGAAAGACCAATCTGCTGGAGGCCCTCTGGCTCTTTACGGGAGGCCACTCCTTCCGGGGGGCCAAGGACACGGAGCTGCCCCGGCTGGACCCCGCCACGGGAGAGAACGCCCCCCGGGCCTGCCTGGCCCTGGATTTTTTCAGCGAGGAGCGAAACCAAAAGGCGTTGCTCCAGCTTGAGAACGGCCGGCGCAGCTCGGTGATTAACGGGGTGCGGAAAAAAACAGGCTCCGCCCTGGTGGGCAAGGTCTGCGCGGTAATCTTTTCCCCAGAGCATCTGCTGCTTGTGAAGGAGGGTCCCGCCCGGCGCCGGGGCTTTCTGGACGGCGCCCTGTGCCAGATTCGTCCCAGCTACGCGGGGCTGCTGCACACCTATCAGCGGGCGCTGTCCCAGCGGAACGCCTTGTTAAAGGACATTGGCCGGTTTCCCGAGCTGCGGGACACTCTGGAGGTGTGGGACGCCCGGCTGATCCAGCTGGGGGCCTCTGTCATGGAGGAGCGCCGCCGGTATGTGGAGAAAATCGCCCCCAGGGCCAGGGAGATTTATCACGGCATTTCCCGGGGAAGAGAGGAGCTGGCCCTTTCCTATGTGCCGTCCCCCAGGCTGGAGGAGGGCTTTTCCCAGCGGGAGTGGATGGAGCTGCTCCAAAAAGAGCTGCGGCGGACAGAGCCCTCGGACGTGCGCTCGGGGTTTACCAGCGTGGGACCTCACCGGGATGATTTGGAGATTACCCTTTCGGGGCTTTCCGCCAGAATGTACGGCTCTCAGGGACAGCAGCGCAGCGTGGTGCTGGCCTTGAAGCTGGCGGAGGCCCAGGCCCTGTCCGAGCTTTCCGGGGAAACCCCCATTGTGCTGCTGGACGATGTGATGAGCGAGCTGGACCAAAGCCGTCAGGATTACCTGTTGAACCACCTTCACGGGAAGCAGGTGTTTATCACCTGCTGCAGCCCGGAGACGGTGAGCCTGCAGGAGACGGGCCTGCGCTTTCTGGTGGAAAAGGGCCGGGTATCCACGGAAAGAGTCAGTCCGGCCCCCGAAAAAGCCATGGAAATCTCCCCCTGAAAGGAACCGCACATCATGTACCTGCACTTGGGACAAGATATTATCGTCAACGAGAGAGAGATTGTGGGGGTGTTCGATTTGGACAACTCCACCATTTCCCGGCACACCCGGGACTTTCTCTCCAGGGCCCAGAAGGAGGGGCGGGTGGTGAACGTGTCTATGGAGCTGCCAAAATCCTTTGTGGTCTGCGAAAAAAACGGTCGGGAGACCGTTTACATCTCTCAGATTTCCACCGCCACCCTGCTGCGCCGGGCCTCTGGCGGGCTGGTAAATCTCTTTTAGTTTTTGGGAAAGGCTGGTTTTTCTATGCAGTATTTCGGAGTGCCCAGATGCCCCTATTGCAAAAAGCGGGTGAACCTGATCCGCACCTGGTCCCTGAAGCGGCAGGGGGAGTATCAATGCCCCCGCTGCGGCGGCATCTCCAACGTGTTTCTCTCGCCGCTGATCTATGTGCTGGCGCTGCTGGCGGTGTTTTCCAGCGGGGCCATCTACTTCTTTCACAAGTTTGTCCTGGACGACGTGGATTTGACCACCTGCCTTCAGGTGGCGATTCCCTTCGCGGCGTTTTTCCTGCTGAGCCTGTTTATGGTCTACCTGGCAAAGCCGGTGATTAAGCGGGTGTCCCGGGAGGAGCTGGAGAAAAAGCGGAAGGCCAGCCTGAACGCCGACAGCCGCCGGGCCTCTGTAACAGGGCAGAGCACCGGCCGGGTGTTCACCGACCAGGGGGACTATCTCCCTCCGGCGGATTACCGCACAGGACCCTTCCCCCAGCCCCAGGCTCCCGTTGCCGCCCCCAGGCCCCAGCCTGTGCGGGAAGCCGCCCAGCCCACCGCCGTTCTTCCCCAGCAGCCCAGAAGGACCGTTTCCCCCTCTGGAGAGCCGGCTTCCCCCGCGGCCCAGCGGCGGCAGACAGCCCAGCGGACCGCGGCGCAGGGCCAGGCCCGGCGGCAGGCGCCCCCTGTCTCTGGTCAGACCCAGGCCCGGGTTTCCTCTCAGCAGAGGGAGACTCCCCGGGCGGAGCGGCAGTCCCCGCCTCCTTCCCCCAGGCCTGCCGCTCAGCCCAGAAGAGAAGCGCCCCCGGTTCAGCGCCAGGCGCCCTCCCGGCCCGCTCCCCAAAGCCAGCCGGCCAGACGGCCCTCCCATGTGGTACACAGCGTGGAGATCCCCAGCGTCACCGACGATTTCTTCAAAAGGTACGACGATCCCGCCTATGTGGAGCGCCGCCTGAGGGAGCTGGAGGAAAAGAAGGGCCGGTCCTGATTTCCCAAAACAGCAGCATGCCCGGAAAGCCTTGCCCAGCAGGACCTTCCGGGTTTTCCATCTGGAAAAATCCCTGGAAAGGGCCTTACGGCCCGTTACAGCCTGAAAAGGACTTTTAAGGGAATTTTTCCGAAGAGAGGGGAAAAGGGCCTTATAGCCCCTCTCAGGCCCAAAAAACGGGATTTCTTTCTCTTGGAAAACGGGAAATTCTGTTTACAACAGGAAGAAAATCTGCTATACTAATAAATAGCTAAAAAGGAAACCAACGGTTGAAAAGGCGAAAAAAGGCCCCAGAACGTGCCGGGCGGTGTCCCGGCTTTTCTTGTGGGCAGGCATTTCCTGCAAGGAGGGTTTTGCTTGGAAGTCAACGAAATGACAGATATGACAAAGGCCGAGAAAGCCTATGACGGCGATCAAATCCAGGTTCTGGAAGGGCTGGAGGCGGTGCGGAAGCGTCCCGGCATGTATATCGGCTCCACCGGTCCCAGGGGACTGCACCACCTGGTGTACGAGATTGTGGACAATGCCATTGACGAGGCCTTGGCCGGCTTTTGCGACAAGATCGACGTGCGGCTGCTGCCGGGAAACGTGGTGTTTGTCCGGGACAACGGCCGGGGCATTCCCGTGGGCGTGCAGCACAAAACCGGCCTGCCCGCCGTGACGGTGGTGTTTACCATCCTTCACGCCGGGGGCAAGTTCGGCGGGGGCAGCTACAAGGTGTCCGGCGGCCTGCACGGCGTGGGCGCCTCTGTGGTGAACGCCCTGTCCACCTGGCTGGAGGTGGAAGTGGTCAGCGACGGGCAAATCTACTACCAGCGCTTTGAGCGGGGCAAGGCTGTCACCGAGCTGGAAAACCGGGGTCCCGCCCCGGAGGGACGCCAGCGGGGAACCACCGTGTGCTTCCAGGCGGATCCGGAGATCTTCAGGGAGACCACGGTTTACGAGTATGAAACCTTGCAGCGGCGGCTGCGGGAGCAGGCCTTCTTAAACGCCGGGGTCAACATTCAGCTGACGGACGAGCGGCCCGCCGCCGACCGCCCCGAGCAGGAGCAGGACCGGGAGATTCCCTTTCAAAACACCTATTGCTATGAGGGGGGCATCAGCTCCTTTGTGGAGTACATCAACGCCAACAAGGACGTGATTCACCCCGATGTGATCCGGTTTTCCGCGGTGGCGGAGGATCAGAACTCCACGGCGGAAATCGCCATGCAGTATACCGACTCCTATCAGGAGCAGATTTTAAGCTTTGCCAACAACATTCACACCACCGACGGCGGCACCCACGAGGATGGCTTCAAGCGGGCTTTTACCCGGGTGATGAACGACTATGCCAAAAAGTACAACATCCTCAAGGACAACGACAAGAACCTGTCCGGCGAGGACGTGCGGGAGGGCTTGACCTGCATTATCAGCGTGAAGCTGAAGGAAGCGCAGTTTGAGGGCCAGACCAAGGCGAAGCTGGGCAACACGGAAATGAGCGCCCTGGTCAGCGGCATGGTGTACAAAAACATGATGACCTATCTGGAGGAAAACCCCGCCACCGCGCGCACCATTTTTGACAAGGCGCTGTCGGCCTCCCGCGCCAGGGAAGCCGCCCGAAAGGCCCGGGATCTGGCCCGGCGCAAGACCGCTCTGGAGAGCACCACCCTTCCCGGCAAGCTGGCCGACTGCCAGAGCCGCAACGTGGAGGAAACAGAGATCTACATCGTGGAGGGCGACTCCGCAGGAGGCTCCGCCAAGGGCGGACGGGACCGGAAGTTTCAGGCCATTCTCCCCCTGTGGGGCAAGATGCTCAACGTGGAGAAGGCAAGGCTTGACAAGGTGTACAGCAACGAAAAGCTGATCCCCGTGGTGACGGCCCTTGGCACCGGTATTGGAGAGGACTTTGACCTGTCCAAGCTGCGGTACGGCAAGGTGATCATTATGGCGGATGCCGACGTGGACGGCTCTCACATCCGCACGCTGCTGCTGACCTTCTTCTTCCGGTTCATGCGGCCGCTGGTGGAGGAGGGCCATGTATATCTGGCCCAGCCCCCTCTGTTCCGCATTACCAAAAACAAGCGGCACTATTACGCTTACACCGATTCCCAGCGGGACGCCATCATGTCCGAGCTGGGCGGCGGATATGACATTCAGCGCTACAAGGGCCTGGGCGAAATGGACAGCGACCAGCTGTGGGAGACCACCATGAACCCGGAAACCCGCACCATGTACCGGGTTCAGGTGGACGACGCCATCAAGGCCGACGAGGTGTTCACCGTGCTGATGGGCGACAAGGTGGAGCCCCGCCGGGACTTTATCATGCGCCGGGCCAAGGAAGCCAACTGGGACGTATAAACTTTTGCAAAGCAAAAGTTTATACGCAGAGAAATCCCTTGGAGCTTTGTGAAACCTCCATCCTGCTTCGCAGGACCGGGATTCTCTCGGCATGCTCCCCACCTATTTTCCGTTTCCACGGGAAAGGAAAAGCCTGTGGAAAACCGCGCTTTAGCTTTGTAATCTTACGATAAAGGATATACTCTATGGCATCCATACAATTTTCCTATACGTTGACAGAGGAAGAGATCTACCGGGGGCTGCGGCTTTCGGGAATTTACAAGCTTACCGGCAAGCGGGCCTTGATAGAGTCCATTCTGCTGGTGGTGTTTTTTCTCTTCTTTTTCATCTCGTTTTTGATAGATCAGGGTACCTTTGACCTGGTGATGTCCCTGGTGTGCGCGGTTTTGCTGGCGGTGATGAACCTAGTTCCCCACCTGGACATGAAGCGCCAGGCCAAAAAGGGAATTCGGGACGTGAAGCTTCGCATTTATCAGAACAAGTTTTACATCGACACCAAGACCGGTTCTCAGGGAGTGGACCTGGACGGCTCGGCGGCGATAAAAACGGTGGGCCGGCAGAAGGATGGCCAGCTGCTCACCGCGGTTCTTCCCGAGGGCGGGCTGTTGATCCTGCCCCTGCGGGCCATCCCCAAGGAGATTCGGGGCCAGGTTCTCAGCATTTTGCTGCAAGGCGGGCAGACCGGCTCCTGACAGGCAGAGAAGGCAGGCAATCAGTTTGGCCCCGCGGGGCAGGAAAGGCAGTAAGTATTCATGGATCAAAATCATATCTCCATTCCAGAGCAGCCTGTTGGCGGCGTGATAGACGTCAATCTAACCGACGAGATGGAGCAGGCCTTTTTGGACTACTCCATGTCCGTGCTGGTGGACCGGGCCTTGCCCGACGTGCGGGACGGCCTGAAGCCTGTGCACCGGCGCATTCTATACACCATGTACGAGGACACCCTGTGGCCGGACAAGGCTTACCGAAAGTGCGCCACCACCGTGGGCGACGTGCTGGGCCGGTACCATCCCCACGGCGACGCCTCGGTATACGACGCCCTGGTGCGGCTGGCTCAGGACTTCTCCATGCGTTATTTGCTGGTGGACGGCCACGGCAACTTCGGCTCTATTGACGGCGACCCCCCCGCGGCCTACCGTTACACCGAAGCCCGGATGACCAAGCTCTCGGTAGAGATGCTCAAGGACATTGACAAGGAAACGGTGGACATGACTCCCAACTTTGACGATCATCTGAAGGAGCCCACTGTGCTGCCCAGCCACTTCCCCAACATCCTGGTCAACGGCACCATCGGCATTGCCGTGGGCATGGCCTCCAACATTCCTCCCCACAATATGGGTGAGGTGATTGACGGCATGTGCTGCCTGATTGACAACCCGGACGCCACCCTGGAGCAGCTGATGGAGCACATCAAGGGGCCGGACTTCCCCACCGGGGGCATTATCATGGGCAGAAGCGGCATTCGGGCCGCCTATGCCACCGGCCGGGGGCACATCTCCATCCGGGCCAGGACGGAAATTCAGGAAAACGAGAAAACCGGCCGCTCTAAAATTATTGTCAGCGAGCTGCCCTACGCGGTGAACAAGGCCAAGCTTATCGAGCGGATTGCCGATTTGGTAAAGGCCAAGCGCATTGAGGGCATTGCCAATATTGACGACCACTCGGACCGCAACGGCATGCACATTGTCATCGACGTGAAGCGGGACGCTTCTCCCCAGATTGTGCTGAACCACCTGTTCACCTACACCGAGCTGCAAAAGACCTTTGGCGCCATTATGATCGCCATTGTAGACGGGGAGCCCAGGCTGCTGAACCTGAAGCAGATTTTGGAGGAGTACATCAAGTTCCAGGTGGAGGTAATCACCCGCCGCACCCGGTATGACCTGAAAAAAGCCCAGGAGCGCGCCCATATTCTGGAGGGCTTGAAAAAGGCCATTGACATTGTGGACGAGATTATCGCCACCATTCGGGCCTGCAAGGGAGGCCGGCCCGAGGCAAAGGCCGCTCTGATGGAGCGGTTTGACTTTGACGATGTGCAGGCCGACGCCATCTGCCGGTTCCAGCTGGGACAGCTGGCCGGGCTGGAAATTTTGAAGATTGAAAACGAGCTGGACGAGCTGCACGCCCGCATTGCCGACCTGAACGAGATTTTGGCCAGTGAGGGCCGGCGCCGGGCCATTGTGAAGGACGAGGCCCTGGAGATCAAGCGGAAATATTCCGACGAGCGGCGGACGGAAATTGCCGCGGTCAGCGGCGAGGTGGACATTGAGGACCTGATTCCCCAGGAGGAATGCGTGGTCACCATGACAAACTTCGGCTATGTAAAGCGGCAGAAAACCGACGACTATCACCAGCAGAAGCGGGGAGGCCGGGGCGTTAACGCCATGAACCGCCGGGACGAGGACGTGGCCACGGAGATCTTTGTCACCGGCAGCCACGACTATGTGATGTTCTTCTCCACCCTGGGCCGGGTGTACAAGCTGAAATGCTACGAGATTCCGGAAGGCTCCCGCACCAGCCGGGGCATGAACATCAAAAACCTGCTGCCCTTGCAGGGAGACGAGAAGATCAGCTCTATGATCCGGGTCACGGACTTTGACGGGGACAAGTATCTGGTGATGGTGACGAAAAACGGCATCATCAAGCGGACCAGGCTCTCCGCCTATGACACGGCCCGAAAGGGCGGGCTGATCGCCATTGATCTGGACGAGGGCGACACCCTGAGCTGGGTGCGCATCACCAGCGGCCATGACGACCTGATTGTGGCCACCAAGAAGGGCATGGCCATCCGTTTTCAGGAGACCGAGGCCCGGGAGCTGGGCCGCACCGCCCGGGGCGTCCGGGCCATGCGCCTGGAGGACGGGGACTGCATTGTAGGCATGTCCATCCTGCGGGAAGGAGGCCTGGTGCTGACGGTGACGGAGACCGGCTTTGGCCGTCTGTCCGACCAGGAGAACTACCGCTCTCAGAAGCGGGGCGGCAAGGGCCTGCTGAACTACCACACCGAGCGGTTCGGCGATGTGGCCGCTATCAAGGTGGTGGACATGGACGACGACATCATCCTGATCAGCGAGGACGGGGTGATTATCCGCATTGCCGCAAGCAGCGTGCGGGTGTGCGCCCGTCCCAGCAAGGGCGTGCGGGTGATGAAGCTGGCGGAAGGCAGCAAGGTGGTCACCCTGGCCCGTGTTCCCCACGAGGAGGACGAGGTGGACAACCTGGAGATTGAGGACGACGGCACCGCTGACGAGGGCGACGACGAGCCGGAGATTTTCTCCCAGGACGAGGATGAGGATTCCACAGAAGAATAAGAGCCTGTGAAAAACAGCAGCAAAAAAGCTCCCCCATTTTTGGGGGAGCTTCAGCCTGTAGAAAAACCTGCTCCGGCAATTAAGCCAGAGCAGGTTTTTTGCT
>CAJMOH010000037.1 GCA_905215055.1 uncultured bacterium | reverse complement strand
AGCAAAAAACCTGCTCTGGCTTAATTGCCGGAGCAGGTTTTTCTACAGGCTGAGACCGCTTCGTAAAGAAGCGGTCTCTCTTTTTATCTTTAGAATCCAACTTCCAGAATCCTCCCCTGTCCCGATTTGCCTCGGGCCTTGTTCTGTGTTGTCCCCAGTGTACCAAAGGTCCTTTCCCCTTGTAAACTGACGCAAATTCATCCGCGGTGTCACTTTTTACAAAAAAATAAGCGATTTTTTCAATTTTTCGAGACTTTTCCGAAAGCGTGAGAATGTAATAAAATAAAATCGGTCGCTAAAATGAATTTATGACAATTGCCTCCCGTTTCCTTTGCCGGGTATGCTTATGGTGGGGATTTTAACATGGCTGTCAACGGGCCTTTTTCCCGCGATAGGCGGGAATTGCCCTTGGCAGCTGGAGAAAGGAACGGGTGCTATGCAACCATTTTATAAACGGGCGGGAAGAGACGCCGCCCCCAAAAAAGCCAAAAACCAGCAGCTTACCAATTACCGCTGCATTCTGCTGGAGGGCCTGTTCAACACACTGGGTACAGACATTCTGGGAATCTCCACCATTGTGCCGCTGTTCCTGGCGGAGTTTGGCGCCAGCCTGACGCTGATCGGCTCTCTTTCCACCATGCATCAGGCGGTTTCCGCCTTGGTGCCGCTGCTGTCCGGGGGGTTCATCGCGGCGGCGGCCAGCAAAAAGCGGCTGTCCATCACTCTCAACGGCATTTCCCGCACAGCGATTCTGCTGGTACCGCTCTTTTTGATCCTGCGCCTGCCGGACCCCTGGATTGTAGCAGGATTCTTCGCCATCATCCTGGTCTACTTTGTGTTCCAGTCCATGACCGGCATCATCTGGAACCACCTGCTGGGCGACTGCGTAGAGGGCCGGCGCCGGGGACAGCTGGTAGGCACGCTGTTCGCCATTTCCGGGTTTATCGCCTTTGCCTCCAGCAGCCTGGTCAAAATAATCCGGGACAGCGCCGCCCTGAACCGGTGGGAAAAATACGCCATCATCTTTGGCCTGGCTGGAGTCCTGGTGGCTGTTTCGGTGCTGTGCTTCATCTCCCTGAAGGAGCAGGGGCAGGCGGCGGAAAAGCAGCCCCGGCTCCCGGCGAGGGAATATCTCCGGCAGCTGCTCCGGTGTTTCCAAAACCGGGACTACGACAAAATGCTGGCGGCCAACTGTTTTTCGCAGGCCTCCATCATGATAAACTCCTTTATCTACCTGTTCGCTCAGGACTTTCTGAAGCTGTCCACCTCTCAGGTTTCCTCCCTGCTGGTGCTGCAAACCCTGGGGGTTGTGGCGGGAGGCTTTCTCACCGGCAGAATTTCCTCCCGGTTTGGCTCCAAGCGGATGATTACCCTGGTGGAGAGCCTGGGCGTTCTGGTTCCCCTGCTGAACCTGGCCGCCATGCGGATTTCCATTCCCTTTCCGGTGATGGGCGCCGCCGTGTTTCTCATGGGCTTTTCCCGCAGCGGCTACATGGGCTATCAGACCCACCTGCTGGAAGTGGCGGAGCCGGAAAGAAAAATCTATTACATTGTCTGCAAAAGCCTGGTGCTTCTGCCGGTCTCTCTGGTAAGCACCCTGGTGGGCCACTTTTTACAGCAGATGGCGGGAGGCTCTGTCTTTGCCCTTCAGCCGGTTTACGGCCTTCAGATTCTGCTGGCCCTGTGCGCCGCGGCAGCGGCCTCCCGGCTGAGACTGGTGGTTTACGAAAAGCGGAATAAAGGCCCCAAGGCCTCTTAATACTCAAAATACACAGAAGAAAGGAACATGCACAATGACTCCTATGGAACGGGCAAAAGCCCTGGTCGCTCAGATGACACTGGCGGAAAAATGCGCCCAGATGAAGTACGACGCCCCCGCTATTGAACGGCTGGGCGTGCCGGAATACAACTGGTGGAACGAGGCCCTTCACGGGGTGGCCCGGTCCGGGGCGGCCACAGTGTTCCCCCAGGCCATCGGCCTGGCGGCCACCTTTGACACCCCCCGCATGAAGGAAACCGCCGCCGCCATCTCTGACGAGATGCGGGCCAAGTACAACCAGTACCGGAAATTCGGCGGCACCCAGATCTATCAGGGCATCACCGCCTGGTCTCCCAACATCAACATCTTCCGGGACCCCCGCTGGGGCCGGGGCCACGAGACCTACGGCGAGGACCCCTACCTCACTGGGGCCATGGGCACGGCCTTTGTTCAGGGCCTTCAAGGGGACGACCCCGTTTACCGGAAGGTGGACGCCACCCTGAAGCATTACGCGGTTCACAGCGGACCCGAGGCTCTCCGCCACGGCTTTGACGCCAAGGTGGAGGAGGGCGACCTGTTTGAAACCTATCTGTGGGCCTTTCAATACTGCATTGACCACGCGGACCCCTCCGCCGTGATGGGCGCCTATAACCGGGTGAATGGCGAGCCTGCCTGCGGCAGCAAAACGCTGCTCCAGGACATTTTGTACGGGAAGTTTGGGTTCCAGGGGTATGTGGTCTCGGACTGCGGCGCCATCTGCGACATCAACCGGGAGCATCACGTCACCCAAAACGAGGCGAAAAGCGCGGCCCTGGCTGTGAACAACGGCTGCTCTCTCAACTGCGGCGACGCCTACAAATGGCTGAAAACCGCGGTGGTGCTGGGGCTGATCTCCGAGGAGACCATCACCGCCGCCGTGGAAAAGCTGTTTGAGGCCCGGTTCCGCCTGGGCATGTTCGACCAGGACTGCCCCTATAACCAGCTTTCCGACGACCTGGTGGAGTGTCCCCAGCACCTGGCCCTCAGCCGCAAAATG
Organism: uncultured bacterium; assembly: GCA_905215055.1. Classification (GTDB taxonomy): domain Bacteria; phylum Bacillota; class Clostridia; order Oscillospirales; family Acutalibacteraceae; genus Acutalibacter. Next base: position 25,683 of record CAJMOH010000037.1, on the reverse strand, counting down.
GCACAGGAAAGCGTGGTGCTGCTGAAAAACGATGGCATCCTGCCTTTGCAGCCCGATCAGAGCATCGCGGTGATCGGCCCCAACGCCGGCGACCTGTCCGTGCTGCTGGGCAACTACAACGGCACGCCCTCTCAGTACACCACCCTGCTGCGGGGCATTCAAGAGGCCGCCCAGGGCAAGGTCCGCTATGCCAAGGGCTGCCACATCTACGAGGCCGAGGTCAAGCGCTGGGACGAGCATCCCTTGCGGGAGGCCCTGATCGCCGCCCGCCAAAGCGACGTGGTCATTTTGTGCATGGGTTTAAACCCCCTGATGGAAGGGGAGCAGGGCGACGCCTACAACGGCGACATGAGCGGCGACAAGGCCACCCTGGACCTGCCTGTTTCCCAAAAGGTGCTGGTGGACGAGGTTCTCCAGCTGGGCAAGCCCACGGTGTTTGTCAATGTGTCGGGCAGCTGCATCAATCTGACCAAGGCCGACCAGGAGTGCAACGCGGTGCTCCAGGTGTTCTATCCCGGCGCCGAGGGCGGCAAGGCTGTGGCGGACATCCTGTTTGGCAAGGTGTCTCCCAGCGGACGGCTGCCCGTCACCTTCTACCGAAGCGACAAGGACCTGCCTCCCTTCACCGATTACTCCATGGAAAACCGCACCTATAAATATTTCCGGGGAGAGCCGCTGTACCCCTTTGCCCACGGACTTTCCTACACCCAGTTTGCCCTGGAGGACCTTTCCTTTGACGGGGTCTCTGTCAAGGGCGTGCTGCGCAACACCGGCTCCATGGCGGGAGGCCATGTCATTCCCGTGTTTGTAAAGGACCCGGAGGATTCCTCCGTCAACTGCCGCCTGGCCGGGTTTACCCGGCTGGAGCTGGACCCCGGCCAGGCCGCGCCCTTCCAGGTGGACCTGTGTCCGGAGATTCTGGCGCTGTTCCACCCCGGACGGAACCTGACCGCTCTGGTGGACGGCGTCCGCGGGACGGAGCTCTCCCAGACGTAAAAAAGCACCCCAGACTAAGGAGGATTGTATGAAGCAGAACAAATGGACTATGGAATACGACGCTCCCGCCCAGGTTTGGAACGACGCCGTCCCTCTGGGAAACGGCCGGCTGGGAGCCATGGTGTACGGCCACACGGACATCGAGCGGGTCCAGCTCAACGAGGACAGCCTGTGGTACGGCGGCTTTGTGAACCGGAACAACCGGGCCACCCTGGAAAAGCTCCCGCTCATTCAGGAAAAGGTGCTTTCCGGCAAGCTGCAGGAGGCCGAGGACCTGATTGCCCAGTACATGATCGGCGCGCCCAACACCATGCGCCATTACGAATCCCTGGGAGAGCTGGACATTGCCCTGAACCAGCACACCCCCTTTGTGCAGAGCTGGATTCCCAACAGCGACAGCGCCCAGGACTATCACGCCAGCCTGGACCTGATGACGGGGATTTACACCCTGACCCACCGGCAAAACGGCGTGGGCTACACCCGGCAGATGTTCGCCAGCTATCCGGCCCAGGTGCTGTGCATCCGCATTGCCGCGGACCAGCCGGGAACCATCCACCTGAACCTGCAGATGGACCGGTGCCGGATCTCTGACGAAAAGCGGCCCGATAACCGGCGTCCGGGAAAGTTTCAGCGGGGCGGCGGCTGGGCAGGCATGCTGCTGGACCAAAACCACACCCTAAACGCCTCTACCCTGCTGATCGCCGGCCATGCCTCCACGCTGGAGTTTGCCGGCGCCGTGCGGGTTGTCACCGACGGGCAGCTGGAAAATCCTTACAGCCAGCTGGAAATTCACAACGCCACAGAGGTCTGCGTCTATGTGGCGGCCGCCACCTCCAACCGGGAAAAGGACCCCCAGGGGGCGGCTCTGGACCTGCTGGACCAGGCGGAGAGCCGGGGCTTTTCCGCCTTGCTGGAAGAGCATGTGGCGGACTTTGCCCCCCGAATGGAGCGCTGCACCCTGGATTTGGGCCAGGCGCCCCAGGCGCCCCTGGACCAGCGGCTGGAGCGTTACCGCCAGGGCGGAGAGGACCCCAATCTGGACGCCCTCTATTTCACCTTTGGACGGTATCTGATTCTTTCCGGCGGGCGGGAAAACTCCACGGCCCTGAACCTGCAAGGCATCTGGAACCAGGAGTTCCTTCCCTGCTGGGACAGCAAGTACACCATCAACATCAACACCCAGATGAACTACTGGCTGGCGGAGGTGGGAAACCTTTCGGACCAGCACCAGTCCCTGTTTGATTTAATTGCCCGGGTGCGGGACCGTGGCCGGGATACCGCCCGGATTATGTATGGCTGCCGGGGGACCATGTGCCACCACAACACCGACTATTACGGCGACTGCGCTCCCCAGGACTGTTATATGGCGTCCACCTCCTGGCCCACCGGCGGGGCTTGGCTGGCGCTGCACCTTTGGGAGCATTACCGCTTTACGTTGGACAAGGACTTTTTGCGGGAATGGTATCCCACCCTGCGGGAATTTGCCCTGTTCTTCCTGGACTTTCTGGTAGAGGACCGGGGCGAGCTGGTAACCTGTCCCTCCCTTTCGCCGGAAAACCGCTACATCTGCCCCGACGGGTTCGACACCCCCATCTGCGCCGGCCCCACCATGGACAACCAGATTCTCCGCGCCCTGTTTGGGGCCTGCGTGGAAAGCGCCGGAATTCTGGGCATCACCGACGATCCTCTGACCAAGGAGTTTCAAAAGGCCCGAGACCGGCTGCCGGAAAACAAAATCGGCTCCAAGGGCCAGCTGCTGGAGTGGCGGGAGGAGGTTCCCGAGCTGACTCCCGGCATGGGACACATCTCCCACCTGTGGGGGGCCTATCCCGGGGATGAGATCAACTGGAGAGACACCCCCCAGCTGTGGAAGGCGGTGCGCCGTTCCCTGCAACTGCGAAGCGACAACGGCGCCGGCAGGGGCGGCTGGCCCCTGGCCTGGTTCATTTGCCAGTACGCCCGCCTGCTGGACGGGGAAATGGCCGGGCGGAATATTCGCCGGATGATCGGCCATTCCACCAACCGGAACCTGTTCAACGCGGGATCGGTATTCCAAATTGACGGCAACCTGGGCGCCGCTGCCGGCATTGCCGAAACCCTGCTGCAAAGCCATACCGGCGTGCTGCAGCTGCTTCCGGCGCTGCCTCCCGCCTGGAAAGCGGGCAAGGTCCAGGGCCTGCGGGCCAGGGGCGGCTGCACGGTAGATATGGAATGGGACAAGGGCCGGCTGGAAACTGCCCGGATTACCCCCAGCCAGGACGGCTGCCTGGAAATTCAGGGCCAGCCCCTCTCTGTGAAGAGGGATGGGGAGCCGGTTTCCATCCAAATGACCAGCTGCGGGTTCTCCTTCCCCGTGGAGCGGGGGCGGGTTTACACCCTGACGCCTCTCGGAGACAGGGAGAAAATTTGACAGAAACTTTAAAGGATGATATAATTTTTGTCATTATCATACAAGAGATTCTGGATGCTTTACCCGGATTTTTTACAGAAAGTGGGGAGGACCCATGGGAAAGGGCTTTGATAGAGCCTCCTTGTGGCAGAGGCTGAAAACGGGCGTTGCGCCGCTGCGCATGACCCAAAGGTTTTTGCTGGCCTATGTGTGCCTGGCCATGATTCCGCTGCTGCTGTTCATTGCCTGGTACTCGTACAGCTCCATTTTGGAGGAGCAGAAGGCCGAGGTCCAGGAAAAGCAGACGGCTCTGGAGCAGACCACGGCCCTGCTGGAAAGCCGCATGGAGCAAACCGTGCTGAGCCATCAGCTGCTCCAGTCCAACGCGGCTCTGCTCAACCTGCTGACCAGCAACTATTACTCCGTGTCCGACGAGGTGTTTTCTTACAGCCAGCAGATCTATCCCGTGTTTACCAGCATTCTCTCCAAGTCGGCCATCGACGAGATTGTGGTGTACGCCGCTCCTTCCCTGCAGCTCTCCTATCTGCGAATGGCACCCTATATCAGCGACATCGGGGACTTTCCCTTTGGGGAGGCGGTGTTAGAGCAGCTGCAGCTGCAAAACGCCTATTGGCTTCTGTCTACCACAGGAGGCGTTCCCAAGCTGATCTGCCTGCAAAACCTGTACAACCGAAGCTATTCCCGGGTGGTGGGCGTGCTGGAAATTCAAATGGAGCTGAAAAAGGTCTTTCAGGACGTCAGCTTTTTGCAGGAGGGAGAAACCCTGTTTTTACAGTGGGAGGACCGCTATTACTCCCTTACCGCTCAAAACGGCTCCATCCAGCTGGGAGAGGGGGTTTCCACAGACGGCCTTGCCGCCTCTATGGGCAAACGTCCCTCTCTTTCGGCCCCGCTTCAAAACACCAGCTTTTCCCTGGACTATTTTTACCGCTTTGAGCAGTCGGTAACCTCCTCTACCCTGCACACCCTGGCCTTTGTCATTCCCTTTTTGATTATTCCCAGCTTTTTCTTCTGGTTTTATGTAAATCGCTTCGCCTCCAAGCTGCAAAAGCTCAGCCAGCATATTCGAAGCTCTCGAAAAACCTCCCTTTCTCCCTATCCCTCTCCAGAGGGCAGCGACGAGTTTGGCGTGGTGGTTTCAGAGTACAACAAGCTGGTCCACAGCGTGGAGCGGCTGACAGAGTCGGTGCGCCAGGCGGAAAAGCTGAAAAGCGACGCCACCTATTACGCCCTGGCCTCTCAGATTCAACCCCATTTTCTGTTTAACACCCTGGAAAACATCCGTATGCACATTGAGATTGAGGACACAGACAGCGCCAAAAGCATGCTGTTTGCCCTTGGCTGTTTTCTCCGGTACAACATTTCCATGCAGCAGGAAAGCACCCTGCTGCGGGAGGTGGAGCATGTCCGCAACTATCTTTTAATCTACCAGTACCGTCAGAAGAGCAAGATCAGCTTTCAGATCAGCCTGCCCTCTCAGGTGGAGGACGTTCCCTGTCCCTTCTGCATTTTACAGCCCATTGTGGAAAACTGCCTGCGCCACGGGCAAATCGGCGGGACGCCGCTGCACATCCAGGTGTCCGTCCGGCAGGAGGACCTGAAAACCTGGGTGGAGGTGGCGGACAACGGCCGGGGTATGACCGAGGAGGAGCTTTCCCTGCTGAACCAAAAGCTGGCGGCCGCTTGGCCGCCTCAGCCGGAAAAGCCCGCCCCTGTCCCGGCGGAGGGTCCCCAGGAGGAAAAGGCGGGGGGCGTGGGCCTGGCCAACGTGAACAGCCGGCTGAAATACTTTTACGGCCCCTCCAGCGGGCTGGTGTTTCGCAGAAACATTCCCCACGGCATGGTGTGTATTTTGGTGCTGGGGGGAACCCCTCAGGACCGGAAAGAAAAGGAGGCTTGCTAAATGAAAATCCTGGTTGTGGATGATGAGGAGGTCATTGTTCTGGGGATTATCAAAAAGCTCTCTCAGCTTTCAGATATTCCCACAACCCTTGTGGGCGCTTATTCCGGGGAAGAAGCCTTGCAGGTGATGGAGAATTTCATTCCCGACCTGCTGATTACCGACATTTCCATGGCACCCATGGACGGCCTGGAGCTGATTTCTCTCACCCGGGCCAAGGGGCTGTGCGATCACTACATCATCCTCACGGCCTACGAAAGCTTTGCCTATGCCCGGCAGGCCCTGCAATATCAGGTGATGGACTATCTGCTCAAGCCCATAGACTGGAGCGTTTTAGAGCGCCATGTGCGGGAACTGGCCATGAAGTCGGACCAGCAAACCCGCATCGCTCACGTGATCGGCCAGTATTCCCATCTGTTTGCCGATCTTTCCAAGGAGGACTTTTCTCCCACTGTAAAAAAGCTGGTGAGGTACATCAACAAAAACTATTCCCGGGAAATTTCCCTGTCTCAGCTTTCGGTGTACAGCGGTCTCAGCGAAAATTCCATCTGCAACCTGTTCAAAAAGGAGCTGGGAATCACCTTTCTGGATTACCTGTACGAGCTGCGCCTGAAGCGGGCCATGGAGCTGCTGCTGGCGGATAACAGCCCCACCGTGCGGGAGATCGCCCTGAAGATTGGCTATTCCTCCGAGCGGCAGTTTTTCCGGGTGTTCAAGAACCGAACGGGGTATACACCCCAGCAATTCCGGGAAAAGCACGCCTGACCCAAACCGGCGCCCTGCGGCATCGCTCCCTGTACCGGCCTGTATCCGATACTCTTGCTCCCCACCCCGGCTTTCCGGGATGGGGAGTTTTTTGATTTTTGACGCTGCCCGGCCCCTGCGAAAGACGCCGCCGCCCCCAGAAAAGGCCTCCTCTTTTGGCGGGGCTTCCCTTCCGCCGGTTTTCCCCTGCCCCACCTTTCCAGCCCCTCCACCCCCTTAGCGGAACCTCCTGCATCCATTTCTTCCCAGCCCCTGAAAGCCTTTCCCCGTCCGCAAGCCCTCCAGTTCAACCTCCATCCTCCCGCCACCGCAGGCCAAAACCGCCTCGGGGCGGGATTTTTCGCCCTTCTTCCCCAGGGTGCGAGTTTATAGATAACTTCAACTCACAGGGAACAAGCCCGGTGAGAATCTAAAATTTAAGAGGGTTGAAATTATGAAGAAAAGCAAGTTTCTGAAGAAATCACTTGCGATGCTTCTGGCTCTTATGCTGGTCGTCGCAATGATTCCGCTCAGCGCTTCCGCTGCAGATCCCAAGCTTGACTTCCTGTACATTAACGACATCTCTGTCGCTAATAGTAATGGAAGTTTTGCTACGGAGATCTTCTACGAGGACACTACGGTGAATCTTCGTACAGCGGCTGCCGCTCTGGACTACAGCGACGGTAAAGGTTCGCTGCAGCTGTTTAAGGAGGGTACTACCGATGTGAAAACCATCGCTAACTCCGACAGCAACAGCGGCAATACCAAGGTCACTCTCGCTGACTGGGATACTGACAGCAGTGACAGCACTTACACCTTGAACCTGCGCCTGCTGGACAAGGACGGCAATCAGATTGCCACTTACACTGTGGTTCTGACTGAATCTCAGAAGAAAACCAGTGCCAGCCTGGAGGAAAACAGTGCTACTGAAGGCACCGGCACCTACGACGTGGACATCAACAACGGTTCCCACGACATCAATGTGACGGTTGCTGACGGCGCTCTGGAAGTGGGTTCTAACCCTGGCGGCATCAACTTCACTGTTCGTACTCAGGACAACGCTACGATGGATCAGACTCCCGCGACTGGCGTAACCGTTACAAAGGTTACTGGCAACATTCCTAACCTGTACAATGTCCGGGTTACTTCTGTCGCCACTAATCCTGTTGTCACCGTCACTTCCGAGTCCGGCAAGAACACCGCCACCTGGCAGATCAAGATCACCGAGGTCGGCGCTGTGACCGCCTTCTCTCTGGGCGAGAACGGCGAGTACGAAGGCACCATTGATGGCTATGACATTTATGTCACCGTTCCCAAGGACGTTTGCCACAACCAGTTTGGTGAGCCTGTTGATATTGAACTGCCCGTTCATTTCACTGTTCGCGGCAACAACGATGCTATCAAGTATGTAACTGACGGCAAGTATTACCAGGACGGCGCTGACTTCCCCCTGGGCAAGTTGGAAAATCCTGATGGTACCTACGAGGATGACGCGGAATACCATCTGGACGTAACCGCTGCTGGCTACAAAGATTTGCAGAAATACACTCTGCATGTATCTGTGGAAGAGGAAAGCACTACTGCTATCCAGTCCGTGTGGATTAACGACCGCGAGGCTACCCAGGACGGCTACACCTACACCGCTAACCTGCCTCAGCAGGCTGAGGATGGCAAGGCCACTGATCTGGACGCCGTGACTATTAGGATTTATACAGAAAAGTCTGCTGCTATTCAGAGCATTTCTGGTTTCTATAAATCCCCTGATACCTATAATGATATTCCTGGCACGACAATGTGGGTTTCCGATACGGATAATAGCGACAATTGGGGAACTCCTGATAAAGTAAGCATCTCCAAGGGCCTGCAGGTTGTTGTAAAGGCCGAGAACGGCGACACTCAGACCTACACTCTGAACGCCACCATCGAGACCAACACCGATCGCGCAGCCATTGAGACCATCTATATCACCGATCCCGATGGCACCACTCAGGCCCAGGGCGATATTGTGGGCAATACCATTACCTTCACCGTTCCCTACATGACTCTGCGTGTTGACGACTGGAAGGTGTATGCTTATACCAACGCTTCCGCTGACGCTGTGTACAGCAACGGCACCCAGGTTGTTCGTAACGGTGTGACCACTATGAGCGACTTGAACGCTGCTTTCTCCGGCGACATGGCCAAAACCGGCGCTAATGCCGCGAAGGCTATCAAGGCCGAAAACATGAACGATGCGCATTACTTCCAGGAGTATGACATCGTGGTGAAGCTGGGCGACGTCTCTACCGACAAGACTTTGTCCAAGTTTGAAATGTCCATTCAGACCACCAGCCCTGACCGCAACGACAAGGTTACCGCTCGTGTGAATGATCTGAACAGCGTCACCGCTCTGGCTTCCGGCGGCACGATTACCCAGGAGACCAAGGCTTCCGGCGCTACTGGCACCATCACCTTTAATGTGCCTTACGGCATCAGCACTAAGTCTGGCGAGTCCCTGTACAAGATCCTGACCGACATTGAGACCAATGGCGGCGTGGCTTTCTTGGCTCAGAAGGGCGCTGAGAATGACTTCTATGGTGCTGTTCAACTAGCTGACTTGCCTGCTGTTGGAACCTCTTATACCGGCAACACCATTCCTGCCTATACGGATGATGATGGATCCACATTTAAGGCGCATTCTTACTATGTAATTGTTCTACCTCAGGAAACCGCTCGTGAGGTCCTGCTGGATGGCGACGGCAACATTCAGGTTGCTACTGAGGCGAACAAGGGTACCGTGTACCGTCTGATTGAGAAGCCCCAGGATGCCAGCAACGAAGCAACTATGCGGAACCTGTCCGTGGGCGAGGTTGATCTGTCCATCCAGTTCACTCATGATGTGGTAGACGGTGAAATCACCGGCGCTCTGCCCTGGAGCTACACCGCTGAATACGAAGCCGCTGCAAGCGACATTGACACCACCAAGGCCATGTTCCTGGACTACGAGATTGACGCTTTCGCCACTCTGACCACCTATGAGAATCGGAGCTTGAGTGCGAAATTTAATCCCGGCGGTGATGTGGATGGCGACGGCGAGGCCGACGAGATTGATACGGATAACCAGGCGCTGATCTTTGTCCGCGCTGCTACCGGCAACGGTGTTGAGGTTTACTCCTGGGATGGCACAAACGATCCCGCCCGTCTGGGCGACGATGTCGCTACCCAGCTGGAAGACAATCTGCTGACTGTGTACGCTGAGGATGGTTCCTCTCACATTGATTACAACTTCAAGCTGACGTATAACCAGGCCAACACCGAAGCCGAGCTGGAGAGCTTCTCCATTGGCGCCTCCACTGGCCGCATCAGCGGAAACGATGTGTATATCACCGTTCCCTATGGCAGCGACCTGATGGGTCTGATCCCCACCTTCACCGTGTCTGACTATGCTTCTGTGAAGCTGGATTCCCGCACGGGTGAGGACGTGATCAGCGGTAAAACCTCTGTGAACTTTAACCAGACTGTGCGTTTGATGGTGATCTCTGAGGACGGTCAAAAGACCAATCCCTATAACGTGCATGTAACCGTGTCCGAGGCCTTCTCCGATGTGGTCTCCGGCTCCTGGTACTATGACAACGTCATGCAGGCCGCGGCCAACGGAATTGTCAGCGGTTATCCCGATGGCACCTTCAAGCCCGGCAATAGCGTAACCCGCCGTGACTTTGCCATCATGCTGACCCAGATGCTGGGTGTGAGCAACGACGGCACGGCTGTCAGCCCCTTCATTGACGTGGATGAGGACGATTACGGCGTAGTGGCCATTGCCTACTGCAAGGCTCAGGGTATCATCTCCGGTTACGAGGAGGATGGCACCTTCCGTCCTGACAACACCATTACCCGTCAGGAGGCCGCCAGCATGATCGTCAAGGCTATGGGCGTGTCCCAGGCTTCTGATGAGGCTTATCCCGACGACAGCCAGATCGCTTCTTGGGCGAAGGACGCTGTCTACAAGGCTAAGGCCGCTGGTCTGATGAAGGGCTATGAAGAGGATGGAACCTTCCGTCCCACTGGTAAGATTACAAGAGCTGAAGCTGCGTCCATCATGGTGAACGCACTGAATCAATAAGGTTTCAACTCTACTTAATTTTATGATTACCCCATAGGCAGAAGGGACAGCGAAAGCTGTCCCTTCTGTCTTGTCAGCGGCGCGGAGCGGAGAAAAAGTTTCGTCCACCTTTTCAAAGGGCCGTAACGTCCCGGTGGGACGTTGCCCAGCGGCCGACCGAGGCGGCAGCCGAGAAGTGGGGTGTGGGGCAAAGCCCCACGGCCTGAAAGCGCAGCCGGAAAGAAAAAGCAGCGGCCCGGCCGCACGCTGCGAAGCAGATAGGCCCGGCCGCGGACCTCTTACTGCAAACGAAAAAAGACATCCAAGTTTTCGCACTTGGATGTCCTTTTTTCATGCCATCAGAAGGCCCGCGCCCTTGTTCACAGCTCTTCGAGCTGATATGACAAGGGCGCTGCTTTTTCTCCCACGAAGCTGCGCTTTTCTTTCAGGCCGCGAGACGCTGTCTCGCGCTCTGCAAACTTTTTGAAAAAAGTTTGATCAAAAACTTTTCCTCCGCTCCCCTCCCCTCTTTACAGAACAAGGGCGCTGCCTTATGGCAGCGCCCTCATCCTATGGGGTAATCATAAAATTAAGTAGAGTTGAAACCTTATTTAAGATACCCTTTGTTAAACGCGTTCATCATGATAGAAGCAGACTCAGCGCGCTTGATGTAATCGGTGGGACGGAAGTTGCCAGTACCCTGGTCGCCGTTCATCAGGCCAGCAGCCTTGGCAGCGTACACATTGGACTTGGCCCAGGAGGCAATCAGAGCGTCATCGGGGAAGTCCTTGGTGCCTTCGTTGGTCAGCTTGAAGGTGTTGACCAGCACAGAAGCCACTTCCTGACGGGTGATGTTGGCGTCGGGACGGAAATTGCCGTCGGCGTCGCCGTTCATGTAGCCGTTCTCAGCGCAGAAGGCGATCGCCTTGGCGCCCCAGTGAGTAGCAGGCACATCCACAAACGCGGTTTCCACATCGATCTCGTCGGTCTCGGGATCAAAGCCCATGGCCTTGGCGATCATAGAGGCAAACTGAGCGCGGGTGGTGTTGCCGTTGGGCTGGAAGATGCCGTCGCCCATGCCGCTGACATAACCCTTCGCGGCGGCGTTCATCACGTTCTCATAGAACCAGTCGCCAGGATTCACGTCGCTGAAGCGCTCGCCAACCTTGATGATCACATCGTAGGTGGTGTAATGATCCTCATTCTCCGCAGTAACAGTAAACTGGCGGGGAGAGGTGAAGTTCACGTCGGTCACACCGCTGCGCAGAGTTTTCCCATCCAGGGAGGGATCGTCCACGGTGACAACCGCATAGTCGGAAACAGTGTAGGTGGGAACCAGGTAGGTGTACTCCGTGCCATAGGGCAGGGTCACAGTGATGGTGTGGTTATCCTGGTCGATGACACCATCGTAACCATCGATGGAGAAGGAGGTGAAGATCGCCTCGGTGTTGGGCTCGTCATAGTTCAGGTCAAAAGTGTAGCCATTAAACTCACCAGACCCGCCATAGCAAGCATCCTCATTGGTGATCAGCAGCTGATTGGTGGAATCAACTACACGTGTTCCATCTTCCTTATAAACCTCAACCGTCACTTCATTGTGGTTTACAGGAGTATCATTCCGACGGAGAATCAAATAAGCGCCTGAGTAATCGTCGTAATCAGCAACACCACCGTTGTTATTAAACACAGCTTCAGCATTGGGAATAACACCATACAACCGGCCCATATTCGTCTGATCGACCTTAGCGGTACGACCAGTAACATTGTCCCAAGAAAGCACTCGAGCATTGTCCTCATCGTTGTAGGCAAGATAAATCTTTACCTCACTGTCAGGAGAGGAACCACTGGTAAAGGCATAAGGAACTGTACCAGAAATGTAATTGTTAGTGACATCGAGAGGAAGATCTTCGGACCAACCGGAATCATCCAGCAAAGTGATGGAATGCAAATTCGTCATCTGCTCCGCTTTCAGCTGATTGAAATTCAAAGAGTAAGGTCTGTAACCAGTTGTGCCGCTATTCTGAACAGCGGTCCAGCTAAGAGTATCGTTCTTCCCAAAGTCAACATATGCCTTTTCACTCAGGACAACCAAGCCGTCAATATCGTCATCACTGTTATAATTCCAGCCAGTGGGATCGTTGTTGATCTCAACATCTTTGTCTTCCACAACGGGGTAGACACGAGTCAAAGTGTCGCCCATCAGCCAGTAAAGCTTGGCATTGGGATCTGTCGTGGCATAAGTACAACCATACCGAGCGTTCTTGCCCTTCCACGTTTCATAGCCAGTCCACCAGATGTTGACCGTCAGAGCAGTACCATCCTTAGTAGCGGAATAAGTTTCAGTGATGTCCTCATAATTGTTGTTGGTGACAACGGTGTTGACAATGGTAAAGTCGTCCAAACCAACTTCCGTGCTGCCTTCTGCGCGATTAATCACGATGAAGAACTCATCCTGCTCCTGAGAATTACCACGGTTAGAGGTAACCACAATTGCAGTACCCATGTTTGTGGAACCAGGATGAGGAATGTACGTTTCGTCAGTCACAGAATTAGAGCCATTTGCATCCACATAGGCACCGGACTTGGGGAAAGCAGTTCCATCGGCAGTGGTGATCACAGAGCCAACCGTCTTGCCGTAGAACAACTTGTACTTCGCGAGCTCGTTCACACTGGTGACAGAGTAGGGTACCGTGAAGGTGTAGATGTTGCCGTCGCGCTCAACCGGCACAGGTTCGCCATCGGGACCCACCAGGTTCATGCTGGTGATATCAGGAGCCTGATAGTTGTCGCTGACGGTGACGTTCAGATCATAATTGGTGACAGTCTGACCATCCTCAGAAGTGACCCGCAGGATCACAGTGTTGGAAGCCTTCAGATTGGCAGAGCCATTTCTAACCTCAAAGGTCTCAGTAGAAGTGTGAGCAAAGACATTGTCGGTGTCATCCACCGCAACGTCGTTCTGAGCGGGGAACACGATGTCCGCATTGCCGGAAGCCACAATGCCCAGTTTCGTTTCGTCCGCAGTCAGGTCGATGGAAGAAGCGTCCACGCCCACAGGCAGGGTGATGTTGATGTTGTTGCCATCAATTTCAGCGGTCTCACTGCCAATGGTCAGCTCTTCAATCGCGGCCTCGTTGTTCAGCTGAGTCTCGAAGAAGTACACATCATAAGTGCGATTGGTGCCTTCTACATAATTCAGAGTAAGATTGCCGGCCGACTCATCACCAATGTACTTTGTTCCATTCACAAAAGCAGCAAAATCATCGTCTTCAGCAGCTTTGCGAGCGGTCCAGTCAAAAGGATCGTCCAGATCATTTCCATCATAGGAACGGAAAGTATGATGAACGTTATATCTATTCTGCCAATAATCATTGCGGCCATACACGTTGCCAATCGGAACCTCAATGGGAGAACCGCTGGTCACGTCGGTAGCAACATCGTAGGTAGAATATTTATCGTCCACATCCCAAGCTGCGGTAGCGCTGGGGTAATCCAGCTCAAACACGGGAGTGACTTCAATGTACTCATTGCCGTCCACATCCTCCTGGGTGTTATCGTTGGTGTAGCCATAGGGCAGCAGAACTGCGATCTTGCCATCTTCCGGGAACACAATGGCATCCAAGCCTTCCTCGGTCTCAAAGGACTTGAAGCCGGAAGCCACGGTGATGTCCAGGATGTAGGTGCGAGAGAAGGTACCAGCGGTAATGCGGATCCGGCCCTCGTCAGCAACCGGAGTGGGGTTGTTGCCGCCGACCACCAGGGTATTAAAGGCATTGGAGCCGGGAGCGGCATATTCCACAGTGGCGCCAGCAGTTTCCAGAGTCTTCACCGTGTAGGCATTGCCGCTGCCGTAAGGCATGGTGATGGAAACGGTGTTCTCGTTCAGCACGGAGTAGCCCAGCTGAGGAACAGCAGTTTCACCCTGCCGGCGGGGGATTGTCTGGAGGATCAAGGTCTCAATGGCGTTCTCCACGTTGACCTCTTCCCGGGTCAGAGTGATGGTGTAGCTGTCGGGATCGTTCTTGTCGTTCTCGTCATACACACGAACCACAACGGTGAAGGTATCGGTACCACTGCTGAAGTTGTGGATATTAATGCCCTGCGCCGTTTCCCACACGTCGGTGCGAACCTCAGTCAACGAAACTTCCTGAGAGGCAGCGGCGGTCACGTCGTTTACATAGTAAACTGCGGCGCCGGGAGCAGTGAGCACTTGCAGGTCAAGCTCACTGGCCGTGTTGGGGATGGTGCCGGTATAACCGGACTCCAAGTCCCCATCCAGGGTCACTGCCACGCCATCCGCCGTGACGTTAATCTGCGTAACGTCCGGTGCAGCCGCAGCAGCGCTGAGCGGAATCATTGCGACGACCAGCATAAGAGCCAGAAGCATCGCAAGTGATTTCTTCAGAAACTTGCTTTTCTTCATAATTTCAACCCTCTTAAATTTTAGATTCTCACCGGGCTTGTTCCCTGTGAGTTGAAGTTATCTATATACTTCAACTGGCGGGGCCAAACTTGTGGAAAATCCGGGCATTCCGGCGTCTCTCCTTCTGAAATGAAATGAATTTCTTCAACTTTTTTTCAACTTTCCCCAGTTTTTCCACTGACTTTCCCCATTCTGTGGAAAGTCCTCCAGCCGCCCCCTTCCCCCGCTTTTTCCAAAAAAAGAGAAGGCCCTTCGCAGGCCCTCTCCTTTGGGAAATCCCTCCGTCAATCAGAATTCTTTTCCACTTCTTCGGGCGTCCTTTCCTGCGGCTGCTCCTCCCGGGTGGTCAGCAGCATGTCTGCCATACAGTCGCTGATACGGCTCTCCGCCTGCTGCATCACATGGCTGTAAATGCTGGTGGTGGTGGACACGCTGCTGTGTCCCAGCCGGTGACTGATGCTCACACTGTCCACCCCGTGGAAAAACAGCATGCTGGTCATGGTGTGGCGAAAGGCGTGGGGGTTCAGGTGGGGCAGGCCGTGGCGCTTTTGAAACCGCACCAGCCAGTTTCCCAGCTGACTGGGATTCATCCGCCCGCCCCGCTCTCCGGGAAACACATAGGGGGACTCCTGCCATTTTTCCCCCAGCTCCTGCCGCTGGGCCTCCTGCCACTGGCGGTATTCCTCCAGCAGCGCCATGCTTTCCTCCGGCAGCTTAATGGTCCGCACCGAGTCCCTGGTTTTGGGGGTGCCTTCATAAACGCCCCGGTCCCCGGCGTAAAGCAGGGTGCAGTCAATGTGAATCTGCCCGTTTTCCCAGTCCACATGGTCCCACTTCAGCCCCAAAAGCTCCCCTCTCCGGCAGCCGGAAACCAACAGCAGGTGAACCGCTGTCCGCCATTTCAGAGGCTCGGCGTCCAAAGCCTTCAGGATTCTCCCCACCTCCTCCATTTGAAAGTAGTTGGGATCGTGAGCCTCCCGCTTGGGCGGGCTGGCCCGGTGCGCCGGGTTCAGGGGAATCCGCATCTCTCGCTCCGCTTGACCCAGAATGATGGAAATCACCAGGTGGCAGTTGACAATGGTCCTCCCGCTGGGTGGAAAACAGCAGAGAATAGGGCAGCTCCAGAGACTCCGCCATCCGCCGGGCTGTGGCGGGCTTTACCGCCTCTCCCTGACGCAGCCGCTCCAGGCTGATGCGCCGGCCGTCCTTTCCCACCACGCAGGACCCAATTCCCCGGGCCTCCGCCACCTGCCACAGAGCGGGCCGGGCCAGGGCCTTTTCGTTGTCCTCTCTGGCTTCGGGAAGAGACAGCTGCTGGTACACATAGTTCAGGTGCTGAGGGCGGATCTCCCCCAGCTTCAAGTGTCCCAAAAAGGGCAGCACCCGCTTCAGGCTCTGGCGGTAATGGATCAGCGTCAGATGCTTCAGGCCGGTGCGCTCCTTCAGCTCCAGCACATACTCGGCATACTGGGCAAAGGTCTGCCGCCCGTCAGAAAGATACCCCTCCCGGCACTGGCGCTCAAACACCGCCGCCTGCTTTTCCGCTTCCTTTCGGGCGCGCTTTTCGCTCCAGCCCTCGGGGACGTGCCACGTCATGGTGTAGGGGGTCAGCTGCTTTCCCGTGCGTGGGTCCCTCCCCTTATACACCCGGATACTGTAAGACACCACCTGTCCCTCCTTGTTTTTTCGAGACTGCAAATAGGCCATCAAATTCTCCTTCCCGCGGCAATTTTCCACCGCCATTTTCACTACGTTACTAAGGATAGATGGAAAGCCCATTTTCTGTCAAACCTCGACTGTTTTCGACCTTTTTCCCGTTCAACTTTTTTTCAACCGTTCCAGACAGGGCCATCACCTGTTTTTTCCAGCCGTTCCCCCTTGGGGAAGGTCCTGACGGCAAAGCTCCCCTTTTCTCAAAAAGCCCTCCACTCCCGCTGGAAAAGGGGCAAAAAAAGAGCCGCCGCTTTTTACACGGCAGCTCCAGAGTATTGGATTTTCACTGGCAGACAAAGGCGGTTTGCAGAACCTCCGCCGGGAAGGAAAGGGAGGTCAGCGCCTCCAGGGTGGTCTGGTTCACATAGGTGGTGCCGTCCGAGAAGGTGAACACCGGCACCTGGGCCACGTCCCGGCCCTGAATCAGCTGCACCGCCATATCAGCGGTTTTGACGCCCGCCTCCCGGCCGGTGACGCTCATCGAGGCCAAAGCCCCCGCCTGAACCATGGCGCTGTCCCCGGTATACCAGGGAACCCCGGCGGTTTTGGCGGCCTGGGCTGCCTCTCCGGCGGCAGCGGCCACAGTGCTGTCTGGGGGAGTGAACACAGCGTCCGCCTGACCGCAAAGCTCCGCGGCGGCTTGGGCCACCTCTTCCTGGGAGGACACAGTGGATTCCACCACGGCCAGGCCCAGCTCTTCGCAGTAGGTTTTCACCCGCTGGGCTTCCGCCTGGGCGCCTGGGTCGCTGGGATCATACAGCAGTCCCAGGGTTTGCAGAGAGCTGTCCGCCTGCCGAGCCAGGTCCACCAGGCTGTTCACCGGCGTGGGGGAGACCACCCCCGTCACCTTCGCCTCCTGAGACTGGTCCAGCCCCAAGGCGGCTTCGTTGGCCACGCCGGTAAACATCACCGTCACATCCGTACCCTCCGCGGCGGAGACAGCTGCCTGGGCCGCCGGTGTGGAGATGGCCACAATCATGTCCACCTGGTCCTCCACAAAGCCCTGGCAGATCTCCTGGGCCTTTGCCGGGTCGCCCCCGGCGTTTTGATACTCAATCTCCACCTGGGTCTCGTCGCAGCCCCACTCCTCCAGGCGGCTCATAAAGGCCTCCCGCAAGGCGTTTAGAGTGGTTTGCTCCTGATACTGCACCAGGCCGATCTGATAGCTCTCCTCCACCACCCGGGATACCTCTGGCGAAGGGCTGGGAGAGGGAGCCGGCGAGTCTCCGTTGGCGCAGCCTGCCAAGGCGCTGGCTGTCACAGCCAGTCCCAGCAGGGCGCTAAGCACTTTTTTCATGGCGTCGCCCCTTTTCTCTGGTTGGTTTTCGTCCATTTTTTTGGGGGAAAAGCAAAATCCCCGCAGCCCGCCGAGAGGCTGCGGAGATTTCTTCACTTCCTGAAGGGTCCCCGTGGGACCCGGCTTTTCCTAATCCTCTGGTTTTTCCATTAAATCACATGCCGGGGCCTTTGTCAAGGGGCCTTACTCAATGGCCTGGTTTTCGTACACCTGAGTCAGACTTTCAATCAGGCTTTCCACCTCGCTGCGGCGCACCATGCCGCTGTACCCGCCGTTGAGCAGGGCCGCCAGCCGCTGCTCTTGATCGGGAACCGCGCAATAGGTGATTACGTCCGCCTCGCTGCCGTCAAAGTATTCATAGGTGATCTCCAGCGTCAGGTCCTCCTGGCTGTACTCCACCGTGTCGGTGGACAGCACCGCCTGGGACAAGGCCAGCTGGTAGAAGTCCTGATAGTTCTCATAGTCCACCGACTGGCCGTCGCCGTTGGTAACCACCAGGTCATACTCGGTTTCGTCCTCGGTGGACTCCTCCTCGTTGACAACCCGCTCCACGTCAAAGCGGTACTCGGTGCCGTCCCCCGTGGTGAGGATCATGGCGCTGACGTCCTTGATGTTGGGCAGCCACACATAGCTCATCCGCAGGTCCAGCAGCTCGGCCTCGGCCCAGGAGTCCACCGTGCTGGAGGTCACCTGGTACACCACGTCGTTGTCGTCGGCAATCAGATAGCGGTTGCCCTCGGAATCCGCGGCGCTCACCGCCAGGGTGTGGTCCTCGCCGTTCATGTCAAAGACAATCTGGGCATAGGGCTCCGCCAGACCGTACTGCTCCAGGGTTTCCTGGGTGCGGCCCACAGCCACCGCTGAATCCACCGTCAGGCTCTTGAGGGCCGTGACAATCTCGGTAAAGGTGTTGGAGCCGGACTCCGCCACAATGGGCTGGGTAATCAGATAGGTGCTGATCTTGCTTTCGTCATAGTCAATGACAATGGGCTGCTCCAAATGGGTGCCGGAAAGCTCCATGTGGTAAAGCACGTCCGACAGGGTGGTGGTGGAGCTGGAGCCCTCGCTGTCCACGGTTTCCTCGGTCCGGTCCGCCACGGAGTAGATCTCCGTGTTGACAAAGTACAGGGGCGTTTCCAGCAGGGCGCCGGAGAAGGAAGAGGAGATGTACACAATTCCGTCCTTCAAGATGTACCGGCCGGCGGACTCGCCCGCCTCGTTGCCCACCACCAGCTCATCGCTGGTGCCGTCGGTGTACTGCACCTCCACCGTGGTGGCGGCATCACCGGTCAGGCCGTACTGCTCCAGGTCCTCCTGCTCTCCCAGGTTTTTCGAGGCGTAAATGGATACCACTGTGTCCACCGCCCCGGTGACGGAGGAGGTGTTCAGGTCAAAGCCCTCGTACCCCTCAATGGTAAACTGGGTGGAGGTGCTGGAGGAGGAGCTGTCCTCCTCGGAGGAGGTGGTGGTCTCCTGGTCGACGGGGACCACCACAAAGCTGGCGTTGGGGTTTGTCACCGACACCGAGGAGATTTCCTCGGTCTCCCGGTTGATAACCTCCTCGGTGGAGACCGAGGTGGAGGAGGAGCTTTCCTCCGACGCCGTGTCCGGCTGGGTCAGCAGCAGCGCCGCGGCGCCGCCGCCCACCACTACCAGCACAGCCAGCATAATCAAAAGGGCGCGAATACTTTTCTTCATGGGCTTACAGGTGCCTCCTCTTCAGGAAGATCACCAGTCCGGCCGCCAAAATGGCCACCGGGAGAATACCGGCAAGAACGATGCCCCACATGTCCATCGTGCTGCGGGTGGCGGTGATGTCCATCACGTTGGTCTCCACACGCTGGGTGGTAACGGACACGTTGCTGCCGTCGTTGCCGGTGGCAAACAGCACCAGATCCGTCAGATAGGTCCCGTTGTCAAAGGCGGAGTTCATAAAGGTGTCGGTAAACCCGTTGGAGGAGCCGAACACCATCAGGCTGCGGCTGTAATAGGAATCGTTGATTTCCACGGATTTGTAAGAATAGGTGGCCACCGTCTGGGTGCTGGTGGTGGGATTTTCCACATCGGCCTCGGTGGTGTCCTCGGTAATCACATAAGCGGTGTCGTTGGTGGTCCACAGCTCATAGGTGACCACGTTGTTGTTGGCGTCAAAGAGCAGGTTCAGGGGAGCGCTGTAATAGGAAACCAGCCGGTCATAGCTGTTGTCCGCCAAAATATCCTCGGAGGAGGCGTTCACCAAAATGCCGCTCTGGTCGGCCACCGCCATGCGGCTGCTGTCGCTCTCCACCACCACGCCGGGCTCCACGGAGACGCCCCACTCCTCCAGGAAGGCGAAGTAGTTGGGCAGGCTGGCCTGCTGGGGATAGGCCGTGGCCAGCACCGTCACAGGCTCCTCGGTGGTGGTGTCATCCAAATAGGCCCGCAGCTTGGCGACTTCCTCGTCAGAGTAGTCGCTGGTGGGGGTGGGCAGCATCAGCACCTGAGTCCCCTCGGGAATCTCCTCGGTCAGCAGGTCAATCTCCTGCACCTCAAAGTTCTGGTCCTCAATCATGCCCAGGAAGCTGGACATGTTGTCGCTGGTAAGCATTTCCCCGTGGCCGGTGGCAATGGTGAACACCGGCACGTCCTCCATGTTCACCAGCTCCAGGGCAGAGGCCAGGGCGCTGTCCACCATGGAATAGCAGTTGTACTCCCCCGTGGAGGAGTTCTGCTCAATGGAGAACAGGTCCGTCAGAGTCAGCACCCGATAGCGCTGCTCCGTGCGGACCAGCACCTTGCCGGTGGTCAGGTTGTCGTCGGCATACTCGCTGACAAAGGTGGGGTTGGTATCCGGGTCGATAAACTCCACGCTGATGTGAGAGTTGGCCTCTGCCAGACGCCGGGCCAGGCTTGCCACCTGGCTGTACTCCACGCCGTATGCCACATAGGTGGAGTAGATCTGGTTGTTTTCATAGGCCTCCTCCGTGCCGATGAGGTAAATGGTGGTGTCCTGGTCCACGCTCTGGGCAACCTCCACAGCCTGGTCGGACAGGGTGTTCAGGCCCTGGGCGGTCATGTCAATATCCATAGAGGGGAACCGCTGTGTCAGGGCGGAAACCACCACGTTCAGCGCCACCACAATGGCGATGAACACCACGGTCATCAGGGTGGCCATGCCGCCCCGCTTGAATTTATTGGAACGGAAGGGATTCGCTCCCTTCTTTTTTGTCTGCTTGGGTTCCATCTTTTTTTCCTCGGTCTGCTTTACGTCAGTCTGTTTTGTTTCCATTGTCAATCCCCTCCTTAGCTCCAGCGGCGGCTTTCCACCTTACGGGCGGTGAGAAAGACAAACACGGCGGACACGCTTATAAAGAAGATCACGCTGGAAATGCTGAACATGCCCTGGGTAAAGGTGCTGTACCGGTCGTAGAAGGACAGCCACTGAATCACCGTGCTGATCACCTGATTGGAAACGGCGGAGGCCAGGGAATCCATGTACATCAGCACAATGGACACCACAAAGGTGCCAATGGCGGCAATAATCTGGCTGACCGTCAGGCTGGAGATAAACACGCCGATGGCGATCATGGCGGCCCCATAGAGCAGGGTGCCGATATAGTTGCCGATAATCTCGCCCCAGGCGGGGGTGGAGAAGAAGCTCATCACCACAGCCGGCAGAATGCCGCCCAGGGTGGTGGCCACAAAGTACACAAAGCAGCAGGCGAAGAACTTGCCCAGCACAATGGAGGTCACTCCCACCGGCGCGGTCAAAAGGGCCTGGTCGGTTTTGTTCTTTTGGTCGTCGGTCATGCTGCGCATGGTGATGATGGGGATAATCATCATGCTGAAGGTGAACATGGTGCCAAACACAGAGGTGATGTAGCTGGAAGAGCTGGTCAGCATGGCCTGATAGTACCACCAGCCGTACAGGGCCATCAACGCGGCCACACACACATAGCCCACGGGAGAGCTGAAGTAAGAGCGCACCTCGCGCTTAAAAATGGCTTTCACTGCTCTTCCCCTCCTTTCTCGGTTTCCTCATCCGTTTCCTGCTCCGGCTCCAAATCCTGGTCCTGGTCCGCATCTAAATCCAGGTCCAGGTCCGGGTCCAGCCGGCCGTCCTCGTCCTCGGTATGCTGAACCAAGGCGGCGTCCGAGCTGGTCAGCTGCAGGAACAGATCCTCCAGGGTCAGGTCGGTGTTGCGCAGGGCCAGCATGGGCCAGCCCTTCCGGGCCATCAGCGCGAACACGTCCCGGCGAATGTCGTTGTCCGGGGTGGATTCCACGCTCAGCTCGAACACGCCCCGCTCCTTCTCGCCCAGGGAGTAGGCGTCCACCACGCCAGGCACAGTGCGCAGGGCGTGAACCATCTCCTTCTCGGGACCCTCGGCCCGAAGAATCAGCCGGTGGTCGGGGGAGAGGTCGTGGGCCAGGGTGTCCGTGGCGCCGTCGGCCACAATCCGGCCG
This sequence comes from uncultured bacterium, assembly GCA_905215055.1. Taxonomy (GTDB): domain Bacteria; phylum Bacillota; class Clostridia; order Oscillospirales; family Acutalibacteraceae; genus Acutalibacter. The sequence goes on along the minus strand of CAJMOH010000037.1, from coordinate 3,673 downwards.
TTGTTAATCACCAAAATCCGCTCGCACACGGCCTGTACCTCCGGCAGAATGTGAGAGCTTAAAATCACCGTGTGGTTTTTGCCCAGGTTCTTAATCAGGGTGCGGATCTCAATAATCTGCTTGGGGTCCAGGCCCACGGTGGGCTCGTCCAGAATCAGCACCGGGGGGTTGCCGATCAGCGCCTGGGCAATGCCCACCCGCTGCTTGTAGCCCTTGGACAGATTGCCGATCAGCCGGTTGTACACGTTCTCAATCTTCACCAACCGGCAGATCTCCTTGATGTGGTCCTCCCGGGGCAGCTTGGCCTTCTTCAAATCGTACATGAAGTTCAGATACTCCTTTACGGTCATGTCCATGTAAAGGGGCGGCTGCTCGGGCAGATAGCCAATTTGCTTTTTCACCTCGTTGGGGTCCTCCAGGGTGTTCTTCCCAGAGACCGTCACCTCTCCGGAGGTGGCGGAGAGGTAGCCTGTGATGATGTTCATCGTGGTGGATTTGCCAGCGCCGTTGGGTCCCAAAAACCCAACGATGGTTCCCTCCTCGATTTTAAAACTCACGCGATCCAGCGCCAGGTTCTGGCCATAGCGCTTGGTGAGGTTCTTGACCTCTATCATGTCCGTGATTCCTCCTGTTTCCGTCGTTTAGCCGAAAGACCTCCTCGGAAGATCCCCCGGCGCCGTTAGCTTTACCATAGTACCGCAAAATCCTCAGATTTGCAAGGGTTTTCCACATTGGCACCACAGTTTTCCTTATTTTAGCGGCATTTTGTGAACTCTATGTGACGAAAACACGAAATGTCCCCGGTGCGGGCACGCACTTGACCTGAGAGGGAGAAACCGGTACAATAAGAGCAGCCAAAAGGCGAGACGCGATACAGAGAAAGGAAGGGACACTATGGCAGACATCCAGCCCTTTCGGGCGCTACGTTACAATTTAGACAAGGCGGGCAGCATCCAAGAGCTGACCTGTCCCCCCTATGACATCATCAGCGAGAGCCAGCGCCAGGAGTACCTGGCCCGCAACGGCCGCAACATCATCCGGCTGGAGCTGCCCAAGGACGGGGAAAGCCCCTATCAAAAAGCCGCCCAAACCCTGAAGTCCTGGCTTGCGGAGGACATTCTCCGGCTGGATATGGAGCCGGGACTCTACCTCTATGAAGAGGAGTTTCTCTCTCAGGTGGACCAGGGCGAGAGAAAAAGGGTGCGGGGCCTGGTGTGCCGGGTCCGGCTGGAGGACTTTTCCACCGGCGTGGTCCTTCCTCACGAGGAAACTCTCTCCAAGGCCAAGGAGGACCGGTTTCAGCTGCTCTCCGCCACCCGGTGCAACTTCAGCTCCATCTACTCTCTCTACCAGGATCCGGAGGGCGTCACCGCCCGGCGGCTGGAAAACCTGACCCAGTCCTGCCCGCCCCGGCATGCGTTCTCCGACGGACTGGTAACCCACCGGCTGTGGGTCATCAACGACCCCGTGGCCATCGCCGCCTTGCAGGAGGACTTCGCCGGGCGCAGGCTGTACATCGCCGACGGCCATCACCGGTATGAAACCGGCCTGCGCTATCGGGATACCCTCCAGGCCCAGGGAACCTACCTGCCCGGCGCGGATTTCATCATGATGACCCTCACCGATATGGCCGACTCCGGCTTGGTGGTGTTTCCCACCCACCGGCTGGTGCGGGGCCTGGACGGCTTTGACAGCGCCGCCCTGCTGGAAGCCTGCCGGGAGCATTTCGCCCTGGCTCCCCAGGAAAGCCGCTCCGCCTGCCAGGCCGCCTTGGACCAGGCCTATCAGCGGGGCCAGCACGCCTTTGCCCTGTATGACGGCGCCGCCTGGACTCTGCTGACCCTGAAGGACCCGGCGGTGATGGACCAGCTGCTGCCGGACAAAAGCCAGGCCTACCGGCTGCTGGATGTGTCCATTCTCCACAGCCTGGTGCTGGAGCGGCTGCTAGGCATTGACAAGGAGAACATGGCCAGCCAGAAAAACCTGACCTACACCCGCTCTGCCCAGGAGGCGGAGGATTCCGTCCGCCAGGGGGAAAGCCAGTGCTGCTTCCTCCTCAACCCCACCCGAGTGGAGGAGATCGGCCAGGTGGCCCAAAACGGGGAGAAGATGCCCCAGAAATCCACCTACTTCTATCCCAAGCTGATCACCGGACTGGTGATGAATTCCTTAGAGGAATCCTAAACCGCGGGCAAAGGCCCCTTGCACTGTTTTGACTTTAAGAAAGGAGAATTCCTATGAACGAGAAAACCTTGAAAGACACCACGGTATTCGACGGCCGTCTGATCCGGGTCCATGTGGACGATGTGGAATTGGACAACGGCGTGGTGGCCAAGCGGGAAATTGTCAGCCATCCAGGAGGCGTCACCGCCGCCATCCTGACCGAGCAGAACGAGTTGATTTTTGTCAAGCAGTTCCGCTGCCCTTACAAGGAGGTTCTGCTGGAGCTGCCCGCCGGCAAGCTGGAGCCCGGTGAGGACCCCTTTGAGGCCATGAAGCGGGAGCAGCTGGAGGAAACCGGTACCACCGGCAAAAACTATGTTTCCCTGGGAAATCTCTACCCCACCCCCGGCTACTGCGGGGAGATTATCCGCCTGTGGGCCTGCCGTGTGGACAAGGAAACCGGTCAGCTGAGCCTGGACCCGGACGAGTTTCTCCAAACCCTCCGCATCCCTCTGGAGCGGGCCGTGGAAATGGTTCTGAACAACGAAATCCCCGACAGCAAAACCCAGGTGGGCATTTTGAAAACCGCCGCCCTGGTGAAGAAGGGGCTGCTGTAAAAGTCCCGCCCACTGTTTTTTGGAAAGGAGATGTCCTGATGAAACGAAGATGGCTGCTTTTGGTCCTGTGCGCGGCGCTGCTGCTGGGCGCGGCAGGCTGCTCCCAAAACGGGGAGGAAAGCTCTTCCCAGATTTCCACACCTTCCTCCAGCGCTGTGGAAAGCGAACCCACTCCCAGCCCCACCCCGTCCCCAACGCCCTCGCCCAGTCCTTCTCCCACACCAGAGCCGGAATCCTCCGCTCTCTCCGGGGAGTTTGAGGAGGCCTTCGCGGACAACCCCATTGACCAAAAGCTGGAGGAGGACCTGGCTGCCGCGTCCTCCACGGGGCTGGTGCTTCAGGCGTACAACCAGGCCGCCAGCCTGTGGCAGCAGCTGATTCAAACCGCCTATGAGCAAGCGGGAGAGGTGCTTTCCACCGACAGCTACGCCCTGGTGCAGCAGGAGCAGGGCGACTGGGAGGCCGGTCTTGACCCAGAGCTGCAAAACATCCGCGCCCAGCATGGGGAGGACGAAATGTCCGCCGCCAAGGACATTGTAAACTATTACAAGGACCGGGCCAAGGCTTTATGCCAGTCCGTGTACGACGCCACAGGCCAGCTCCCCGAATTCCCCTCCACCAGCCAGGAAGGCGTGGGCTAGTCCGTGGCCGGACTGGCCAAGTCGCGGGGCGGGCGCTAAGGGCGCCCGGGCAATAATCAGGACATAACCTCGCGTGCGCGGGAGGGGCCGTTTGCTGCAAGAAAGCAGCTTAAAAGGCCCCAGAAAAATCAGCGCCGCGGACGTGCGTCAACGTCTTGCAGAGCACGAGCGTAAGCGAGCTGCCCAAGGCGCGATTTGCCCCGTGCGGGCACGCACCGCGGACGTGCGTCAGCGTCTTGCAGAGCACGAGCG